>NZ_JADPKU010000119.1:0-130331 GCF_023074095.1 Bradyrhizobium sp. 137 | reverse complement strand
GCGCCACCCGGCAATACCGTCATGTGGCGCGGGCTGTCACGCCTCACCGACATAGCGCTAGGTGTCATGGTCGGAGGAGAATTTGTGGGTAATTGAAAGGTTGTCCGAACGCTTACGAAGTGCGCGCTTCAGCTCTGCTTCGCGCACCTGGGGAGCGATGCTCCACACGATCCGCGTTGCGATGCGGCTTTGAAACTCGAAGAGTTCGGAGACGTCGCCGTCATAGCGATCTGCCCACAGCATGATGCCCGCTTCGATGTCCTTCAATTCCACCCCAATGCGGATCTGCTTGTCGGCTCGGCGAATGCTGCCGCTCAGGACGTATCGGACGCCGAGCTCTTGGCCGACCTTTTGGCTGTCGATCGGTCCATTGCGATAGGGCAGGGTTGACATGCTTGAAATGACGAACAGCCCACGCAGGTTCTGAAGCGCCACGACGATCTCGCCGGCGATCCCGTCGCCGGAGTAGTCGTCATCCGCATTCCCTCCCTGCGTACGAAACGGCAGCACCGCGATATAGGGCACCTTGGCCTGCCGGCTCGCCCTGCGGCCACCGCTCGACGGCAATCGCTCGACTTCTGGCAATACGAGAGAATAAGCGTGGACCGGACGCGCAAGGTGCTTGAGCCGGAGGGGGCCCAGGTCTTCGACAGGCACGTCGAGGCGGTCCTTAATCTGCTGGAACATCTCGTCGGAAAGCACCACGCCTCCAGCGGGCGCGGACTGCTCGAGCCTCACCGCTATGTTGACGCCCTTGCCGAAGATGTCCTCGGATTCAACGATGGTTTGCGCAACATTGAGGCCCATCCGAAAATGTATCTTGCGATCGTATCCTTCGCGGCTCTGCGCTGCAGCGATCTCGTGCTGCAGGGCGATCGCACAGCGCGCGGCATCGAGGGAGGAATCGAACGAGGCGAGAAATCCGTCGCCGGTATTCTTCACGATCCTGCCGCGGAAGGAGACAATGCACGGATTGACCACGCCAAAACGAAGCGCTCGCAGGCGGACGTGTGTGGCCTCCTCCGCAAGCTCGGTAAGGCGAGCATAGCCCACGACGTCGGCTGCCAGAATAGCGAGGACGCGCTTGGTCGGCGGCGCGCCGGCAACATCGATATCGGGATGGTTCACCGCAATGGCCCCGCTACCTCGCAGAATGGGGAGGAGGATAGCAGAACGTGAGGCCATTGATAGCATAGCCGAACGCCTTCCGGTTGAATCAAGTCAAAGGCTGACTTCCAGTTGCCCCGCGGCCAGGGCGTCTGCAACGAGCGTTGCGATATCGTTGCGACCTGCCCAGTTCAGCGTTGGTGAAGTTGGACCCGCTTCAGGCGAAATGGATCGCAGTCATTGCATCGACCGCAAACGTTGCTTGCTCGCGCGAGTGATACCGGCAACAGATGCCATCGCGTGTGAATTGCCATGACGAGATGTTATTCGAGCACCACCTCCGTGTACGGCTGGATCTTACACGAGGAGTGCAAGAGCGGGCTGTGAACCAAATCACAGCGCGAACCTGCAAATTACAATCACTTGCCTGCTGGTTGTATTCAAACGATCTGCACGATTCGTGCTAGGCGTTTGGGCGAGGCGTTCGATGATCGGTTCAGCCGGGATTGACGGTCGCGGACCGGCGAGCGCGCAGGACCGGTCTCGTGTCGCGGAGGCGGCGCGTCGCCACGCAATTCGTCGTCCAAGCGCCAGGACGCACCGCTCCTCCGCCGCGCGTCGCTATGGGCGATGTTCGTACCGCTCGGGAAGCTGCGCTGTCCGGGTCACGAAAGGCCAGAAGTGGCGCACCTTATGCTTACGCGCCGACCTCGCACTTCTTCATAAAACTGTTCTTGGCGGCGCCGGCGAGCGGCTTGCCGTCGGAGCCGACGGCCTTGGGTGCGCAGGCGTCGGCCTTGCACTTTTTCAGGAACGAGGTCTTGGCGGCGCCGGCCAGCGGCTTGCCGTCCTTGCCGACCGCCTTGCTCTCGCAGGTGTCCTCGGCGAAGGCCGAACCCGCTGCAAAGGTGGCAACGACCGCCGCGAGCAAAATCCGCTTCATCATGGATGTCTCCCTAAGCCAGAATGGCGGGAGGATTGGAGCCGGGAATCATGGCGCAATCAAGCGGGATGAGCGGGCGTCGTCCGGTCGGCCCTGCCGATTTTTTGGGCGCGACCGGCAAAGGCCTCCACTTGTTGCACTGCTCGCTGACCGGGCGGGGCGATCCTGCTAGCTTCGAGCGGTCGAGAGAGAGGGAGCATCGTGATGGACGCCGTGAGCCCCGAAGACCAGGCAGCCGCGGATCGGCATTCTCATCTGGTTCGTCCCCAAGACATGGACTGGCAAAAGACACGCTTTCCAGGCTGCGAAGCCAAGACGCTGCTGTTCGACCGCGGCAGCGGCCTGATGACCGCCTTGATGCGCTTTGCCCCGGGATCGGTGCTGCCCGATCATGAGCATGTCGGCATCGAGCAGAGCTACGTCATCGAAGGCGCGCTCGTCGACAAGGAGGGACCGGCCAAGGGGATCGTCTGCAAAGCCGGCGAATTCATCTGGCGCGAGGCGGGCAGCCGGCACGCCGCGTGGTGCCCCGAGGGCGCCCTGATCCTGGCGATCTTCCAGGTGCCGAACAAGTTCTTCGAAGCCGACGGCCGCGTCGTCGACGCCGCCGGCCAGGATTGGGACGAAACCTGGGGGCACACTGGCGCGCAGCGGGCGCGGAGCATCTAGCGCTCTCAGACGCCGCGCATGAGCAGGGCCTTGAAGTCGGCGCGTGCACGCTGCGCCTCGGCGCGCGCGACGTCCGAGGCATCGCCCATGCCGAAATAGCCATGGATCAGGCCGGGGCCCTCATGGTGCTTGACGCGGACGCCGGCCGCCTCCAGTGCCCGCGCATAGGCCGCGCCCTCGTCGCGCAGGGGATCGAACCAGGCGGTGGTCACGACCGCGGGTGCGACACCGGCGAGAGATGCCGCGCGCAGGGGTGAGACCCGCCAGTCCGAAGCATGGCGGGGATCGGCGAGATAATGGCCGCAAAACCATTCCATCGTGGCACGCGTCAGGAAGTAACCATCGGCATTCTCGGCGCGCGAGGGATAGCGCGCGTTCTCGCGCGCATCGGCATAAGCGCCGAGGACGTCGGTTACGGGATAGACCAATAATTGCGCGGCAAGCTTGATGCCGGCATCGCGGCAAGCGATCGCGATGGTCGCCGCGAGATTGCCGCCGGCGCTGTCGCCGGCTACGCCGACGCGCTTCGCATCGCCGCCAAATTCCGCGACGCGGTTGAAGATGTCACTGACGGCGGCGAAGGCATCCTCGAAGGCGCCGGGGAAGCGCGTCTCGGGCGGGCGGCGATAGTCGACGGAGACGACGACCGCGCCGGTCTCGATCGCGAGGTTGCGCGCCTGCCGGTCATGGGTTTCGAGATCGCCGGCAACCCAGCCGCCGCCATGGAAGAACACCACCGTCGGTGCAGGCGTGGAGCCGACCCGATAGACGCGTGCATCGAGCGGGCCAGCGCCGCCTTTCACCTTGATATCCTGCACGCTATCGACGCGCGGTGGCGGAATGGCCGCGCGCGAGGCAGCCAGTGCGCGCAAGGAATCGCGGGCGCTCTGTGGCGTCATCGTGGTGGGATCGCGCATCGGCATGAGCGGAATGATCTGGGCGATGACGGGATCTAGCGGCGCGGCCATGGCGTATCTCCTCGCGGGGTTCTTGGTCTTGCTTGCGGGTCAGCATAGATTTTGCGCGCCGCATCGGCAACCGGCGCTGCAACGCAGGTAGAACGGGCAGGGAGGTTCAAGAGGTGGAATTCGAAACGTTGGTGCAGTCGCGCCGCAGCGTGCGTGGCTTCAAGAAGGAGCCGGTGCCGCGCGCGATCCCGGCGCGGTCTGCCATTTCGATCTCGGTGCGCTCTGCTACGGCATCGTGCTCGCGGCGTGGGATCGCGGCCTCGGTTCGGTGATCAACGGACAGGGCATCATGCGCTCGGACATCGTGCGCGAGGTCGCGAATATTCCGGAGGACGAGGTGATCATGACCCTGCGTCGCGCTGGGCTATTCCGACGACAGCTTTGCCGCGAATGCAGTTCGCTCGGACCGCGAACATAACGACGAGTTCGTGCGCTACGTGGGTTTTGCCGAATAGCACGACGTGAAGGAGATTATTCTCCGGCGGAAATTTTTGGCGCGGAGTCGTTAGCGGCCTCTTGCAATCTCGAAGGTGCGGGAGGAACAATATGCAGACTGAGAGGTTTGTTGCTGGCGCGAGGGAATTCACATGCGGCGGCTGGCTAGCCTGGTTCGACGGTTATTTGGTCCGCGAATGCGGCGCCCGATCGATGACGATCCAAGTCTTCCTTTCACATCCGAGGAGCTCGGCCGGCTGATCCGCAGTGGCAAGCACGAGGACATGAAGCTGCTGGCCGACGGCCTGGCCTGCCGGTCCATTCCGCACCGCGCCAGATATCGCGCGACGCACTGAAGCGCCGCGACGCTCGAGCATCGCGACGCTCAAGTACCGCGACACTCCAGCGCCGCGACAAAGAGAATCTCTGCGCGCCCCGGCGACATGCTAGGATGCGGCCATCATGAGCAATCGCATCCTCGTCCTCTACGGTTCCTATCGTTCCGAGCGCATGGGCATCCGCCTTGCGAATTTCGTCATCAATCGTCTGCGCGGCCGCGGCCAGGAGGTCGAATTCATCGACGCCAAGACGATCGGCCTGCCGATGCTGGACCGCATGTACAAGGAATATCCCAAAGGCACCGCGCCGGAGGCGCTGGAAAGGCTGGCCGGACAGATCCGCGGCGCCGATGGTTTTGTTTTTGTCACCGGCGAATACAATTGGGGCATCCAGCCCGGCCTGAAGAACCTCACCGACCATTTCCTCGAAGAATGGTTCTGGCGTCCGGCCGCGATCGTGAGCTACTCGGCCGGCCGGCTCTCGGGCGCGCGCGCCGCGACCGCCTGGCACGGCACGCTGTCGGAGATGGGCATGGTGGTGGTGTCGAGCACGATCGGCGTCGGCCCGATCGCGCAGACGCTGTCGGACGACGGAGAGCCGATCGGCGACGGCGGCAAGGCGCTGGAACGCTCGTTCCCGCGCTTTGCCGACGATCTTGCGTGGTGGATCGAGGCGGCCAAAGCGCAGCGGGCGCGCACGGCGCCGCCTTATTGAGACGTCTTACGCCGCCCTGACCTCGCCAAGGAAGCGGTCGAACTGTCCGGCGAGATCGCGCGATTGGGTCGAGAGCTGCTCGGCGGCGCCCAGCACCTCCCGGGCGGCGGCTCCCGAGTCATCCGCGGCGCGTTGCACGCCGGAGATGTTGCTGTTGACTTCCTGGGTGCCGCGGGCGGCCTCCTGGACGCTGCGGGCGATTTCCTTGGTGGCTGAGCCCTGCTCCTCGATCGCGGCGGCAATCGCAGCGCCAATCTGGTCGATCTCGGCGATGACGTCGGCGACGTTGCGGATCGCGGCCACGGTCTCGTCGCTCGCGCTCTGGATCGCGGTGATCTGCTCGGAGATTTCGGTGGTGGCCTTGGCGGTCTGGCCCGCCAGCGACTTCACTTCGGAAGCAACCACCGCAAAGCCGCGGCCGGCATCGCCGGCGCGGGCGGCCTCGATGGTCGCGTTCAGCGCCAGCAGGTTGGTCTGCTCGGCGATGCTCTGGATCAGCGTGACGACGTCGCCGATCTTCTGCGCGCCTTCGGCGAGCGTGCGCGCGGTATCGCCGGTGCGGCGGGCATTGTCGACGGCGCGGGCGGCGATCTCGGTGGATTGCGCGACCTGACGGCCGATCTCCGCGATCGAGGAGGTCAGCTCCTCGGTGGCGCTGGCAACCGTCTGCACGTTGGTCGAGGTCTGTTCGGAGGCGGCGGCGACGATTGCGGCCTGGCTGTTGGTCTGGGCCGCGGTCGAGGTCATCGACTGCGCCGTGCTTTCCATCGTCGCGGAGGCCCGGGACAGACCGCCGACCAGCTCGGTGACCTTGGCCTCGAAGGCGCGGGTGAGGTCGTCGAGCGCCTGGGCACGGCGCATCTTGCCGTCGTTCTCGGCCTGCTTCTCGGCGGCGAGCCGGTCGGCCCGGATCATGTTGTCCTTGAACACCTGAACCGCCGCGGCCATCGCGCCGATCTCGTCGGAGCGCTCGGCACCGGGGATGCCGTCGGCAACCTCGCCATCGGCAAGCCGTGACATCCGCGTCGTCAGGCTGACGATTGGGGCGCAGACGCGGCGGCGAACCACCACAATGAGGCCGACGCTGGCGATCAGCACGGCAAGGAGGCCGACGAGGGCGACGGTGAAGCTGGTGCGTGCGGCCGAGGAGGCGCCGGCAAGGATCTGCTCGGCATTATCATAAAAGGCGTCGCGAACATCGATGATGGTGCCGAGACCGCGCTGCGTGGCGGCGTAATAGGTGTCCACGTCGTGTTCGTACTTGCCGCTGACCGCACCGTCCTTCACCAGCTTGAGCTCGCGGCCGAACTCCTCGACATAGACCGCGTTGAACTTCTCCAGCGCAGCGGCGACGTTCGCCGGAGTCGCCGGATTGCCGCGCAGTTCCTGTAGCGTCATCACGATCTGATCGTTGCGGCCCTGCGAGCGGCTGATCTCGGCCTTCTCGGCGTCGGTCGCCGGTTTCTTGCCGCCGATGAGATTCTTGTGCAGGCTGGAATTGAAGCCCCCGACGTCGCGCAGCGTCATGGCGATGTTGGCGTAGCTGGCCTGCCGGTAGGCGTCGCCGTTGAGAATCGCCATGCGGCGGACCTGCTCGTTGAGCAGCGCGGTCACGCCGCTGTTGAGCACGGCATTGTCGGCGACGATCTTCTTGGCCGCGTCCTTGCGGGCCTCTGCGGGCCCTGCGAGCGCCTTGTCGATGGCCTCCCGCAGCGCCGTGAATTTCGCATTGATGCCGTCGATGTTGCTGCCGATGATGTTGCCGTCGTCGAAGGAGCCGGGCAGCTCCTTGCGCAGCGCGTTCATCCTGTCGCGGGCACCGTCGGTCTGCTTGCGCAGCTTGTCCTGTTCGGCGAGCAGCGCAGGGTCGATCGTGGCGGGGCCGTAGAGGATGTTGGTGGAAAAGCCGCGCTCGGGGTTGAGACAGCGCGGGATGTCGCTGGCCGCGCGGACGATCGCCAGGCGGCCTTGCGCCTCGCCGATCCGCTCCATCGTCTGATATTTGGTCACGGCGACGTAGACGGCGAGGCCGCCGCCGACGGTCGAGAGCGAGACGATGGCGGTGGTCAGGAGCGTACCGATTTTCATGATCTGTCCGGCAATTGGCGCGGGGAGAATTATTTTGCTCGGAAGATAGGCAGCCGGTATTAATCTCGGGTTTACGCTGCCGCTCGTGTCAACTCAGCCGGATGCTCGATCGAGCTTCGCCAGGATCTCCAGCGTGGCGCGGTCGCGCTCGCCGGCGAAGTAGCGGGCGAGGGCCTGATCGAAAACGGGCTCATCGGAAACCGCACCGAACAGCGTCATCGACGAGCGGAATTTCGTATCATCCGGCGCGCCCAGGATCGCGTTGATGGTCCGCCCCTGAACGGCGAGCACGAGCCTGGTACATTCGATCAGGCGCCCCCCGAGGACGGGATGGGCGAGATAGGCCTGGGCCTCCGCGCGGGAGCCGATCGCGTAGCGCTGCGACATGGCGCTGACGCCGAGGCCGGCGACCTGCGGGAAGATGAACCACATCCAGTGAGTCTGCTTCCGGCCCCGGGCCAGCTCGCCCTGCACGTCGCGATAGACCGGGTCCTGGGCCCGGATAAAGCGCTCGAGATCGAAAGGATCGGTCATTGGATACCTTGGGAAAGCCCTGCCGGACCCGTTGCCAGCCCTTGCCGGCCGCGATTATGCCTAACTTTTGGCTCCCAATGTGGTAGCTGGTATAGAGTCTCCGGGTGGGGGTTGGGCACCCCCGGGGTCGATTTGGGGATCTGATGGTTTCCGACGCAGCACATGCCGGGAGGCTGTTGTCGCGCCGCCGTGTCGGGCGAGCCGAAGCGATTTTGCTGTCTCTGGCAGCGATCGCGCTGGCGCTTGGCGCCGCCGCGTGGGTCGCGGATATGGGCGATTCGTCTCCACTGGTCTCCGCCGCGTTGCCGCCGGCCAATGCCCCTTCATTCGAGGATCGCTTCGCTTCGGCCTCCGGTAATCCGCCGGCCCGCGAACTCGGCTTCCGGACGCTGGAGCGCTCCGCCCTGAACGCGGTCCAGCTCAAGCTTCGCGATGCCAAGGCCATGCTGGCTGAGAGGCTCCAGGGCGACGACTGGCGCTCGATCCTGACCGAAGAGGATCGGCCTGCGGCCGAGGAGGCGAGGCCCTCGCAGCGCGCCGACACCATCCCGATGCCGCGCTCGCGCCCGGTCCAGGCCGATCTCGCCTCCCAGATCGCATCCAGCCAAGCGTATGCCGACACTGGTTCACGGGTCGATAACCGCAATTTCTTCGAAAAATTCACCGACAAGATCAAGCTGGCCTCGCTGACGCCCGACAGCGGCCTGTTCGGCAAGGCGCCCGATCTTGCGGCCCTCGGCTACGATTCGCGGACAGCGGTCTATGACATCTCGGCCAAGGCGGTTTACCTGCCAAGCGGCGTGGCGCTCGAGGCCCATTCCGGCTTAGGCCCGCTGATGGACAACCCCGACCATGTCGATCGGCGCATGGTCGGCGCGACGCCGCCGGCAACCTACGAGCTGAAGCCGCGCGAAAAGCCGTTCCATGGCGTCCGCGCGCTGCGCATGACGCCGGTCGAAGGCACCAACGCGCTTGGGCGCGTCGGCCTGCTCACCCACAATTACATGCTCGGACCGCGCGGCGATTCCAACGGTTGCGTCTCGATCAAGGACTATGACCGTTTCATCAAGGCCTACGACAATGGCGAGTTCAACCGTCTGGTCGTGGTGCCGAGCCTGCGCGGGTCTGCGACCGCCTCGCAGCGCGCGAGCACTGATTCCTGATACTTGCGTGCCGCGGCGGGGCTGCCGTTTCCCCTTCGTTAAGTCGTCCTCGTCCAGAAGCAGCCCATGAGTGATCCATCAAACTCCGAGACCCCGCTGCGGACGACGTTCAAGATCAAGCTGAACGGTGACACGCTGGCGATTGCGACCGTCGGCCAGGCCTATCAGTTCCTGACCAATTTCAAGTCTGTGGAATGGATGGAATTCCGCTCCCTGCATGAGGATGCTGTCGAGGCGCTGGAGGGCGCTGCCGGTAACGCCATGTTGGCAGTGCAGGCAACCAACGCCGTGCGCGCGCTGTTCGTCAGTGCGAAGCTGCTCTGAGGGGCTCACAGTCCCGCAGGTCCCATGGACCCCAGCGCAATTCGAGGACGGACATCGTGGCCGAACGCCGATATGCTTGAGATTTAATTTTAGGGAGAGACCCCAATGAAACGCCGTACATTCCTCAAGGGCGGCGCAGTCGCCGGCGCGACGACTCTGGTTGCGGCCCCTGCGCTCGCGCAAGGCGCGCCCGAGATCAAATGGCGCCTAACCTCGAGCTTCCCGAAGTCGCTCGACACCATCTACGGTACGGCGCAGACGTTCGCGAAATACGTCGCGGAAGCGACCGACAATAAATTCCAGATCCAGACCTTCGCCGCCGGCGAGCTCGTGCCCGGCCTGCAGGCGCTCGATGCCGTCAGCACCGCCTCGGTGGAGATGGCGCAGACGCCGCTCTATTTCTACATCGGCAAGGAGCCGGCGCTGGCCTATGCCACCGGCGCGCCGTTCGGCATGAACCATCGCCACCAGGAATCATGGTGGCACTTCGGCGGCGGCGCCGACCTCACCAACGAAGCGCTCAAACCCTTCAAGGCCCACGCCATCCTCTGCGGCAATTCCGGCACCCAGATGGGCGGCTGGTTCCGCAAGGAGATCAAGACCGTCGACGACCTCAAAGGACTCAAATTCCGCATCGCGGGCATGGGCGGCCATGTGCTGGCGCGGCTCGGCGTCGTCCCGCAACAGATCGCCGGTGGCGATGTCTATCCGGCCCTCGAGAAGGGCACGATCGATGCCGCCGAATTCGTCGGTCCCTATGACGACGAGAAGCTCGGTTTCCAGAAGGTCGCCAAATACTATTATTTCCCGGGCTGGTGGGAAGGCGGAGCCATGCTGCACATGATCGTCAACGATGAGAAATGGGCCTCGCTGCCCAAGCAATATCAGGCGATCGTCAACCAGGCGGGATCTGCGGCCGGCGCCTGGATGCTCGAGAAGTACGACAGCGTGAATCCGGCGGCGCTGAAGCGGCTGATCGCCAACGGCGCGGAGCTGAGGGCATTCCCGCAGCCGGTGCTGGAGGCCTGCTACAACGCGACTCATGATCATCTGAACGAGCTCGCCGCCAAGAGCGATCTGTTCAGGCGGACGAAGGACAGCCACGACGCCTATATGAAGGAGCTGCTGTTCTACACGCAGATCGCGGAGAACTTCTACGACAATTATCTGCTCAGCAAGACACGCAACAAGAGCTGAGCGCGCAGCTCTCATAGGGTGGGCAAAGGCGCATTTGCGCCGTGCCCGCCATACCTTGCTCCACTTTGCCAGGGTGGGCACGCTTTCGCTCTGCCCACCCTGGAGAATTTTCGTGTGGCGAGCTACGCCGCGCCCAGCCCCAGCTTCGCATAGATCCTTCGCGCATAGACGCCGAACGCATCCGTGGTTTTCAGCGGCAGGTCGCGCGGGAAGGGCAGGTCGATCGGGAAATAATCGGCCATCTTCGCCGGACCCGCCGTCAGCACGGCGCAGTGCGAGGACAGGAAGACGGCTTCCTGGATCGAGTGCGTGACGAAGATGATGGTCTTGCCGCTCTCACGCCAGATCCGCAGCATCTCGAGATTCATCTGCTCGCGCGTCAGCGCATCCAGCGCACCGAACGGCTCGTCCATCAGGATCAGCTTTGGATCGTGAATGAAGGCGCGCGCGATCGCGGTGCGCTGCTGCATACCGCCGGAGAGCTGCTGCGGATATTTGTGCTCGTAGCCGGCAAGCCCGACCAGATTGAGCAGATCGTGCGCCCGCGCGCGCGCGGCCTTCATCGGCAGCCCGACGATCTCGGCCGGCAGCAGCACGTTGTCCAGAATGGTGCGCCACTTCAAGAGCAGCGCCTGCTGGAACACCATGCCGATGTCGCGGGTCGGATCGAACGGGCTCTTGGCGTTGCCGATTGTCACTGTGCCGCCGTCGGCGCCGTGCAGCCCGGCCAGGATCTTCATCACCGTGGTCTTGCCGCAGCCGGAAGGGCCGACCAGCGAGACCAGCTCACCTTCCTGCACGTCCATGGTGACGTCGGAGACTGCCAGGAATTCGGCGCCGCCGCTGCGGTAGACTTTCCGGACGCCGCGCAGGCTGATGAAGGGCTCGGAGCTCATGCCAGCCATTTGTTCAGGTGGGCGGCGACGAAGGCATCGTCGTTGAGATCGGCGTGCTCGCGACAGATGCGGTCGATCTCCTGCTTCTGGCCGGGGCTGAGGCCCTCGTTCGGATCGAGGCACCACAGGCCCTGCATCAGGCCCTGACGCCGCAGCACCTCGTGGCAGCCGGCGATGCAGCCGTGAAAGTTGTTGGCGACGTCGAAGAACGCGCTGTTGCAGTCGGTGACGCGGGCATCGAGCGCGAGCAGGTCGGCCGGAACGCTGTCCTTGTGCCGCGCGGCCTTGCAGCGCTCGAAGAGTTGTATGGCGCTCGCGGTCCACACCGACCAATGGCCGAGCAGGCCGCCCTTGAAGTAGGTTCGCGTGGTGATGCCCTTGTCGCGCAGGTCGAATGGCAGGGTGAGGTCGAGCAGGATGTGGTCGTCATTGCCGGTGTAGAGCGCGACGCGGTCGAGTGCGGCTGCGGCTGCGACACCGCGGAGCACGTCGAGAGTCCTATAGCGGTTAAACGGCGCGATCTTGATCGCGATGACATTGTCGATCGAGGCGAAGCGCTGCCAGAACTGGCTGGACAGGATGACACCGCCCACGGCCGGCTGGAGGTAGAAGCCGACCAGCGGGATCTCCGCGGCCACGGCCGTGCAATGCGCGATGATGTCATCCTCGGAGGCGCTCTTCATCGCGGCGAGGCTGAGCAGGCCGGCGTGATAGCCGATGTCGCGTGCGGTGCGGGCCTCGGCGGTTGCCTGGCTGGTTGGGCCGACAAGGCCTGCGACCATCGCCAATGGACGCTTGGTCCAGCTCGCGGCTGTCTCGGCGGCGAGCTCGAGCACGGGACGGTAAAGGCCGACGTCGCGGATCGCGAACTGCGTCGTGTGCACGCCGACAGCAAGGCCGCCTGCGCCGGCATCGACGTAATAGCGCGTCAGCGCGCGCTGATGCGTCTTGTCGAGCTGGCGCTCGGCGGTGAGGGCGAGGGGATGCGCCGGCAGCACGGTGCCCTCGGCGATCAGCTTGCGGATGTCGCTGTTGATCTGGCTGTGGTGCATGATGTCCTATCCGAATTCGGGGCCGGCGACGGCGAATGGCGTTTCTTCGGCGGCGGCGGTGGGTGGGCCGAACCGCATGCGCTGAAACGGCCGCTCGATGGTCCAGCCCGAGGCGGTCAATCCGTCGAGGAACGCGGGTTGCGAGGCGACAGCGTCGAGCAGGAGCGGGCCATTCTCGGATCCCGCAATCACGCGAACCAGAGCCAGCGCTTCGACGGCATGATCCGCGAACAGGGGGCCGATATGGCGCGCGGTTCTGCCATCGCGGACGAGCGCAATGCTGCTATTGGCTGCGACGATACGCGACCCGGCGCGCTGTGCGAGGGCGGTCAGCAGAGCGGTCCGGTCGAAACCTGTGGCGCGCTGGTCGCGGGCACAAAGCGCCTCGAGCGTTGCGGCCGACGGCGCCTCCGCAGATGCCGGCGTAGGTTTCATCAGCTTCAGCCGCCGCAATTGCAGGGTCGGTGTGAAGCCGAGGCGCCCGTAGACGGCGGCTCCGTCGGGCGTCGCATCGAGCCAGCTCGTGAGACCGTTCTTGCGCGCCGCTTCCAGGCAGGCATCGACGAGGCGTGTCGCCAGACCACGGCGGCGATGCGTTGCCGACACCAGCACCATGCTGATCCAGGCGTTGTTGTCGGAATACGGCAGCAGTGCTGCGGTCGCCACCAGTCGCGCGCCCTCGCGGATGCCGAACACGACACCATCGCGCAGGAAAACGAGCCAATCCTCTTCGGTCTGGTTCCAGTGCGCTTCCGTCGACAGCGCCAGCCCGGCGTTCGCATCGGCGACGCCGAGCTTGATGACGGACAGACCGTCAGTAGCGTCCATCGCGCACCTCGTATTTGGTGGGCTTGCCGAGCGTCGGCATGGCGCGAGAGACCCAGTCCGCGGTCCAGGCGATCAATTGCTCGGTGTCGACGACGGGCAAACCGAACAACTCGACCGCTTTCGACGTGTCGGTCAGCCATGCCGTCGGCTCTTCCTTGCCTGTCAGCACCGGTGCGCGGCCGAACCTCGCACCGAACTTCTGCGCGAGATCGCGCACCGCGAGGATCTCGTGGCCGCTGACATTGATCGGGGAGGTCGGTGTCGTGCAATGGGCGAGGCAGCGCAGCGCCTGGGCGGACGCATCGCCCTGCCAGATGAAGTTGACGTGGCCGAGGCTGACGTCGATTGGCGTGCCCGTCAGCACTTTCATGGCGATGTCGTGCAACACGCCATAGCGCATGTCGATCGCGTAGTTGAGGCGGAACAGGCGGCCCGGTGTTCCGAATTTGCGCGAGAAATATTCGAACATGCGCTCGCGTCCGACGCAGGACTGGGCATACTCGCCGGGCGGGTTCGGCGCCATGTCCTCGGTCGAGCCCTTACCGTCGACGGGGACAAAAGGATAGATGCAGCCGGTCGAGAACGCCACGATCCGGGACGCGGGGAAGGCCTGCGCGACCAGGGCCGGCACATGCGCGTTCATCGCCCAGGTCAGCGACAGATCGCCCTCCGCGCCGAACTTGCGGCCGGCCATGAAGATGATGTTGGGCGCCTTCGGCAGCGCGTGAATGGCGCTTTCGTCCATCAAATCGCAATTGATCGTCTCGATGCCGCGCGCGTGCAGCCAGTCCTTGACGCTGGCGTCGCTGAAGCGCGCGACACCGATGACGCGGCGATCCGGCGCGGCAGCTTTTGCGAGCCCCGCCAGCGTCGGGCCCATCTTGCCGGCGACGCCAAGGATCATGATGTCGCCCTCGACCTTCCCGAGGTCGTCGATCAGTGCCTGCGTCGGCCGGCACAGGAGCTCGTCGAGCGCGGCGACGTCAGGGATGGTCTTCGGCAGGGTCTGGCGGGTGAGCAACATGGATTTGGTCCTTAGTTCTGCCGTTGTCAGGTCCGTGTCGCGTCGCCAACCACGAACATGCGTTCGAGGGCGAGCACCAGGCCGTAGAGAGCGACCCCGAGCAGCGTCAGCAGCACGACGGCCATCACCATCGCGGGCGTGTCGAGCGACGATTGCACCTGGATCATGAGGTAGCCCAGCCCGCGCTCGGAGGCGATGAACTCGCCGACGATGGCGCCGGCCACCGCGAGGATGGCGCCGACCTTCATGCCGGAAAAGATGTAAGGCAGCGATCCCGGCAACTGGATCTTGCGGAACAGCGTCCAGCGCGAGCCGCGCAACGATTTGACGAGATCGAGCAGATCGGGCTCGACCTCGCGCAGGCCGCGCGCAGTGGTGAGCAGGATCGGAAAGAAGCAGATGCTGAAGGCGATCAAAATGTTCGGCACGATGCCGTAGGAGAACCAGACGATGAAGAGCGGGCCGAGCGCGACCTTCGGGATCATGTTCAGCGTCACGAACAGCGGCAGCAGCGCGAGGCTGAGCAGCGGCGCCCAGCTGAAGATCACGGCCAGCGCGACACCGACGAAGGCGCCAAGCGCGAAGCCGCCGAGGATCTCGATCAACGTCACCAGCGTGTTGGCACCCCAGGCATAGCCTGTGGTTGCCAGCGTCTGCACGGTGGCAAGCGGCGAGGGCAGGATGAATTTCGGCACGTGGAAAGCATCCACCGCGACCTGCCAGAGCACGAGCACAGCAAGATGCACGATCAGGATGATCGCAAAGCTGCGCGAGGTGCGGGCCGCGTCTCCTGTCACCGATTGCTCCCTGTTGCGACGGTCACTTGCCGTTACGACGAGCCTAACCGGCCTTGAGCGAAGTTTCAACCAGCTGGTTGATTAAGGCCGCAACGACTGCAGCACCAAATCGGCGACGTGCCTGCGGCGGGCGCGGCGCTGGGTGCGGCTCGACAGGTCCTTACCGAAGATCGCCGACAGCGTCGGCGTGTTGGAGAAGAAGAAATAGCTGAGGCCCGCAATCGAGATATAGAGCTGAACGGGATCGATCCCCTTGCGGAACACGCCGGCGCGCACCCCCTCGTTGAGGATGTGGGAGACGCTTCTCACCAGCGGGGAGTGCATCGCCTCCAGCCGCGTCGAGCCGCGGACGTGGCGAGCGCCGCCGCGGTTCTCGTCGTTCAGAAGCACGATGAAATCGGGGTTTGCCGCTAGATGGTCGAACGAGGCTTCGATCAGCCTGCGGATGGCCTTTTCCGGCGGCAGGCCTTCGAGCTTGAGCTTGCGCTCCTGCTCGCGGATGTCCTCATAGACCCATTCGAGCACGGCGAGGTAGAGCGCGTCCTTGTCGCCGAAATAGTGATAGACGAGTTGCTTGTTTACGCCGGCACGCTCGGCGATCTCGTCGACGCGGGCCCCCGCAAAGCCGTGCCGGGCGAATTCCAGCCGCGCCGCGGTGAGCAGCTTGTTGCGGGTGGCGACGGGATCACGGCGCTGCGGCACGGTGTCGCCAGATCGTTTTGCAGGCATTTCCAACCAAATAGTTGACAAGTTGAGGGCGGGCTTGTTGCATTGGTATCCTCACATGGGGAGAGCGACAAGCCGGGTCGCGGCAATGAGGAGAGGTGCGATGAAGCAATTGCAGGCGGCGGGCTCTGCCCTGGTCTTGGCGCTGACGCTCGCTCTGTGGGCGATGCCTGCGCGCGCGGGCGAGGCGGTCAATCTGATCCTGAACTGGACGCCGACGGCCGATCACTCGCCGTATTATTACGCCAAGGCTCAAGGCTGGTACGAGAAGGCGGGCATCGACCTGACGATCGAGACCGGCAAAGGCTCCGGCGTCTCCGCGGCCAAGGTCGGCTCCGGCGGCTCGCCGTTCGGCGTCGCCGATCTCGCCACCATGCTGGTGGCCAAGAGCAAGGGCGCTGACACGGTTGCGGTGATGAGCGTCTATGCCAATACCGGCCAGACCTTCTACTGGCTGAAGAGCTATGGCGTGAACGGCGTGAAGGACTTTGCCGGGCACAAGATCGGCAACCCGCCTGGCGATGCCTCGCGCGTGATGTGGCCGGCCTTCGCCAAGGCCGCAGGTCTTGCGCCAGATTCAGTCGGCTTCGTCAATGTCGGGCCGACCGCGAAGATCGCGGCGCTGAAGAGCCACACCGTCGACATCATCAGCGACTTCTACAACGAGCACGATCTGAAAGTGATCGAGTTCGGACCCGATCTCGGCTACATCAACTGGAAGGACATCGGGCTCAATCCTTATGGCAATTCGCTGATCGTCAACGGCGCTTATCTGCAGAAGAATCCCAAGGTGGTCGAGGAATTCGTGCGCGTCACGCAGAAGGCCTTTGCAGCTTGCGTCGCCGACGTCACGCCATGCCTGAAGGCGCTGCTCGATCAGGTCTCCGGTCTCGACAGGGAGAACCAGGAGCGCCAGTGGGAACGCATCAAGTCCCTGATGACCGACGAATTCACGACGACGAAGTCGCTCGGCTGGATCGACGGCGAGCGGATGAAGAAAGACTACGAGTTGGTCCAAACCTATCTCGGTATGGAGAAGCCGTTCGACGTGTCGACGGCGTTCACGACCAAGATGCTCGATCCCTCCATCAAGATGGATGCAAGCAAGGTGAAGAAGTAGGGGCTGTCCCCACATGCCGCGGTCATGCCCCCGCGCAGGCGGGGCATCCAATATGCCGCGGCCTGTCTAGCACCCACAACCATCTCGGAGTACTCGATCACCTGCCGCCGCGGGTGATGACAGCGGTGGGCTGGACGAGAGCGCCCGTCGGACGCGCGGCCGCGAGCCCGATGGATTCCACGTAGCTCCGCGGAGAAATTAACCGGCCATTAACCATATCCGCCGCATCGTTAACCATTCAATAATTGGGAACGAGTCGGCCGATATGGAGGCTGCAGTAAAAACTCAACGCCAAATGGTGCGCCTGCGGGGGCGCTCCTATGTGGCCTTCGTGTTCGTGCCGACCGTTCCGATCCTGGACTGGCTCCAGGAGATCGATGCGACGATCGCCCGCTCGCCGGGCTTCTTTGCCGGTCGGCCCGTAGTGATCGACCTGTCCTCGGTCGATCTGAGCCAAGCCGGCATCGGCCATCTCTTGACCAGCCTGCAGGACCGCAACATCCGCGTGCTCGGCATTGAAGGCGTGGAGGAGGCAAGGCTGACCCCGACGATGCCACCGCTGCTGTCGGGCGGACGCAGCTGTGTGGTCGAGCCGAACGCGCCCAAGAAGACCGAGACGAAGGCCGAGACCAAGCCGACCTCGCTGCTGCTCGAGGCTCCCGTGCGCTCGGGCCAGACCGTGATCTTCCCCGAGGGCGACATCACCATTCTCGGCTCCGTCGGCTCCGGCGCCGAGGTCGTCGCCGGCGGCTCAATTCACATTTACGGCGCGTTGCGCGGCCGCGCCATGGCCGGGGTCAACGGTCACACCAGTGCGCGCATCTACTGCCAGAAGATCGAAGCCGAACTGCTTGCAATCGATGGGTTTTATCAGACTGCCGACGATATCGACGCCGCCCTGCGCGGCCAGCCTGCCCAAGCCTTTCTGCAAGGCAACACCATGCGAATTACCGCGCTGAACTGACCAGAAGGAGATTTTTGAGATGGCTAAGGTACTGGTCGTGACATCAGGCAAGGGCGGGGTCGGCAAGACCACGACCACTGCCGCACTGGGGGCCGCGCTCGCGCAGCGCGGCGACAAGGTCGTCGTCGTCGATTTCGACGTCGGCCTGCGCAATCTCGACCTCGTGATGGGCGCCGAACGCCGCGTGGTGTTCGACCTCATCAACGTAGTGCAGGGCGTAGCCAAGCTGCCCCAGGCGCTGATCAAAGACAAGCGGCTCGAGAATCTCTGGCTGCTGCCGGCCTCGCAAACCCGCGACAAGGATGCGCTGACGGAGGAGGGCGTGGGCAAGGTCATCGCCGATCTGCGCAGCCGGTTCGACTGGGTGATCTGCGATAGCCCGGCCGGCATCGAGCGCGGCGCCTCGATGGCCATGCGCTTTGCCGACGAGGCCGTGATCGTCACCAATCCGGAAGTCTCCTCGGTACGCGATTCCGATCGCATCATCGGCATGCTCGATTCCAAGACGGTGCGCGCCGAGAAGGGCGAGCGCGTCGAGAAGCACATTCTCATCACCCGCTACGATCCCTCCCGCGCCGCGCGCGGCGAGATGCTGACCATCGACGACATTCTCGAGATCCTCGCCACGCCTTTGCTCGGCATCATCCCCGAGAGCCAGGACGTGTTGCGCGCCTCGAACGTCGGTACCCCCGTGACGCTGTCGAACGCGGACGGCGCACCCGCGCGGGCCTATATCGACGCGGCGCGGCGGCTGTGCGGCGACACCGTGCCGATGCAGGTTCCGACCGAGCGCAAGGGCTTCATGGATCGTCTGCTGCGACGGAGGGCTGCATGAGCATGGGTCTGCTCCGACTTCTGCGCGGCAACAAGGCCTCGTCTGCTCCCGTCGCTCGCGAACGGTTGCAGATCCTGCTCGCGCATGAACGAGGGATACGCGGCCAACCCGATCTGCTCGGGGTGCTGCGTGAGGAAATACTCGCCGTCGTGTCCAAGCACGTCAAGCTGGACCCGACCAAGGTCATCGTTCGGCTCGAGCGCGGCGACGACGTGTCGACCCTGGAGGTCGATATCGAGGTACCCAACGATTTCGAGCGCAAGCGCGTGGCGGTCGCGTAGGGGACGCGGCCGAAGACTTTCAATTGGGGTGGGTGAAGGCGGTCCGCCGGGCATGGCGGGCCGCCTTTGTCGTGAGGTAAGCGGAACGGGTCGCACGGCGAGATCGTTGTGGGAGACCCGCGCAGCGCCGCCGAGCCGGGCGCCGCGGTTTCCTTCAAACGGGAGAGCGCCCATGATGTCCGAGCTCCAGGTCCACACCGTCGCGCGGCAGATGCTGGAACAGCATGGATTCGCTGCGATTGCGAAGGCCGCCGAGCAGGCGCAGGCCTGCGAGGGCCGCGGCGAGGCCGAAGAGGCCAAGGAATGGCGTCACATCGCCGACGCCATGAAGATCATGCGCGGTCCGCACCAGAGCTGACGACTTAAGCGCGGACGTACTCAACGCTCGCCGTGATCGGTGGCTTGCGTCGAACGTCGATTCTGCGTCTGGGGCTGCGCCCGCTCGCCTGTGGCTTTGCAGGGAAGGGGTTCCCACGAGCCGTCCGGCGCCTGCTGATAGGCAGTACAGGGCGACGAAGTGGATTTTTCCTCGCTTCTCTGGGCGTCGGAATTCTTCGCCAGCACGGGCGCAGTCAACACCGTGGCGGCCGCAATCGCGCCGGCGAAAACGAAATGGATACTCCGCATGAGGGCTCTCCGGTTCGAATTCGAAGAGGCCGCATGCTGTGGAGAATTGTGACGATTTTTGGTCGGGAGCGTCGGCTGTTGGGAGCGTGCTTAACGCTGCAACAGCCGCCTTGTCAGCCGCCCTTGCTGCGGATCAATCCGGCGAGGTTGGTCTTCTGGGCCTCGCACCAGCCGGGCATGCCGAGGCGGCGCTGGTCCATGTCGGTCGCCTGGGTGGCGACGGCGACCTCCGCCATCAAATCATCGTCCTGCTTCTCGCCCATCTTGCCGCCGGTGTGCATCCAGGCGATCGCCTTGCGCACCTTCTCGGTGGTGCCATCAGGCAGGTGCATCTGCTGCGCCTTCTGCACGAGGTCCTGATAGACGAGATCCGTGTTGGGGCACTCGACCTTGGCGGCGAAGGCCTGCAACACCATCGTCACATAGGTCGACCGCGGCGGCGCGTCGGCCGCCTGGGCCGGCACGGCCAGCAGCAACAAGCCCGTCATCAGAAAACCGGTGCGCATCCTTGGTATCTCCTCCGTTTTTTGAGAGGCTAGCGTCCGCCGCGCTGCTCCGCAATGGTGCCGGGAGGCCATTGTCGTTCCTCGGCGCGGCGCGCTAGATTGGTCGTCCGCCGGCCCCGGAACGCGACATGAGCCTGTTCAGCACGCCATTCGATCCCGCACGCGACACCGCGCTCGTCACCGGCGCGGGCAACGGCATCGGCCGCGCGATCGCGCAGGCTCTGGTCGGCGAGGGCGTCCGGACCGTGTTTGCCGATATCAATGCCGAGCGGGTGAGGGTCGCGATCAGCGCGAGCAAGAGACCCGAACTGGCGGTGCCCTGGATCGGCGATCTCGCCAGGCTCGAGGCATGCGATGAGCTGCTGGCCGCGGCGCAGGCAGCGCTCGGGGACATCACGCATTTCATCCACAGCGCGTCTCCGCCGCGGCGAGAGGCGGACCATGCGCTCGCGGTCGATCGCCAGACCTGGCAGCAGATGCATGCCGTCAATCTCGATGCCGGCTTTCATCTGGCGCGCGAGATCGCGACACGGCTGATCGCCGCGAAGCGGCCGGGCTCGTTCCTGTTTCTCACCTCGCTGCATGCCGGCACGCCGCGCAACCTGCCGCACTATTCGACGGCGAAGGCGGCAATGGCGATGCTGGTGAAGGAGCTCGCCAAGACGTTCGGCCGCCACGACATCCGTGTCAACGCGCTGGTGCCCGGCGCGATCGCAGCCGGCGGGTTCGTCGCGGATGCCTCGCTGGCGCGGCACATTCCGCTCGGGCGCCTCGGCGAGGCCGATGACCTCGCACCGATGGCGCTGACCGTCTTGTCGAACAAGCTGTCCGGTTATGTCACCGGCGCAGCGTTCGTCGTCGACGGTGGATTGTCGCTGACGAATTGGTTCGAAGCGCCAGTGGTTGACGTATAGCTAGCGCTGCCACGCAGGGACGGGATCGAGCGGCGTGCGATAGACCTCGTTGTGATCGCGGTCCGTGACGCGCACCGAGCAACCCTTCTGCTGGAGCTCCGGCTTCACCTGCGACAGCTCGGTCGCCAATTGATCGGCCCGATCGGAGGCGACCTCGATGTCTTCGAGGATGATTCCACCCTGGTTCTTGAACTCTTCACCGACCACAAGATCGAAGGAGTAGTAAGGCATCCGAATTCCCCGGTGTGACGACCCAAGTTTGAAAAGCAAGTCTTCAACGGAAGTCTCGACACATCCGGCATGGTACCACTGAGTCGATCGTTTCGAATGAACCGGCCGCGCAATCTCTGTGCTTATGGCGCAGAAATGATGTGCAGCAAGCGGGTTCATTAAGAATTTATTAAATATGCGGCGTGATCATAAAGCATCGAATTGCAACAGAACCGGGCTCCGGGAACCGGCAGTTGCAAGAGAAGGCCGCCGGCATAGATCCCGACGGCCTTTTCTCTTCAGCGGAAGACACGCAAAGCATCGCTTCCCGTAATCGTCCGGACTCGTCGACTCGGACAGCGTAGGCGACGTTGCGACGCTGTGGTGTCGCGCTAGCGCAGCGGCATTGGCGGACGTACGACAGGTCCATCGTCATCGGCTACGGCTTGCGTCGTCGCAACCGGCGGCGGGACCGCGGCAGCCTGCGATGGCGGCGGAGGTGCAAGCGGTGCTGGCGTATAGGCCGGCATGTAGGTCTGGCTAACGGCCGGCTTGGGCTTGCGAACTGGCGGCGTCGCAGGCCGCGGCGGCAGCGCAGAGGTGCGGGCGCGCGGATCGGCCGGCTTGGTCTCAACAGCGACGGGCCTGGGCGCAGGCGGCTTCGCCATCTCGCGCGCCATCTGCTCCTGTCCGGCCTTCAGCTCGGCGATGTTGGCCTTGAGCTGCTCGATCTGCTGCGCCATCGCGGCGAGATCGTTCGTCATCGACTGCATCGACTGCATCGATTGCGCGGTGTCGGGCTGCGCTGTCGCGGGCGCGGCGGCAAGCTGGGTTGCAGGCGGCGTCGCAGATTGCTCCGCCGTTTGTTCGGCTGCCGCTGGTGCTGCGGGCGGGGCGGCCTGCGCCGCGGCGACGGGCGTCGTCTGCGACGTCGAAGACATCAGCGACGTCGAAGGCATCAGCGACGCCAATACCGGCGTCCATTCGGCGAACATTTGCTTTGCTGTGTCGCCATGCTTCTCCCAGGCAATCGCGGCAGCCGCGCTGCCTCCCGCGAACAGGAACGTGACGAACGCACCGCGCAGCCACTTGCCGACCGCGGATCGCTTCCGATGGCCGGCACCATCGCTGGCCGTCACGCGAACCGCCGTGTCGACTGAAGGTGCCGCGGCGGGTTTTCCGTAGACGACGTTGATGGTGGGCTCCGGCGCACGCGCCTGACTCGGAGCGAACTTCGGCTCCGGACGGCGCGCGAGCTCCGGCGCCAGCGCCGGTGCCGCGCTCCCCGGGCGCGAGTCCAGCACGATCTCGGGAGAAATCTGAACCGAGTCGTGCGGATCGTTGTCCTTGACCAAGTCCTTCACGATCTCGTCGACGATTTGCTTGCTGTTCAGCGTCGCCAGCATCGCAGCTCCTTTGAAGCCCAGATGTTTAAAGCCTTGGTCGTCCGCATTGGCGCGAGCCGATCATCTGTTGTGGTGGGCCCATCCCAAGTCCCAGGGAGCACGAGTCCAGCCGGGTTTGACCAAAGCAAGGCAAGGAGATGGAGATGATGCGACGCTCTCCTGCCGTTTGTGGTGATGGAACCCGCCTTGTCGAACACGTGGAATTGTTCCGCGTTCGCCTTGTTTTTTGCACGATTTTGACAGCATGTAGTGGCGCTGGGGGTGATATCCCGCTATCGGGGGCCAGCGGTGCCAAGATCTTTAATCGTTCTATTCGTTGCTGCTCTGCTGCCGCTCGGCGGCTGCATGCAGACGACTCTCTCCCCGTCGACCGACGCGAGCATGACACCGCGCGACCGGCAGCTGCTCGCGCATGTGCCTTACGCGAAGGCGAGCGTGCCCGAGCAATATCTGCGCCACATCGTCGACTACCATCGCAAGGAGCAACCGGGGACCATCCTGGTCGATACCGATGCGCGCTATTTGTATTTCGTGCTGCCCGAGGGCAAGGCGATCCGCTACGGCGTCGCGGTCGGCGAGGAAGCCATGGCGTTCTCAGGCGTCGCCCGCGTCGGCCGCCTGGCGGAATGGCCGGACTGGGTTCCGACGGCGGATATCCAGGCGCGGCTCGGGCCATATCCGGCGCGCGTTCCCGGTGGTCCGGCCAATCCGCTGGGGGCGCGGGGAATCTACCTCTATGTCGGCAACAAGGACACGCTCTACCGCATCCACGGTACCAATCAGCCCGAATATATCGGGCAGGCGATCTCTTCGGGTTGCATCCGGATGCGCAACGAGGACGTCATCGATCTCTATGAGCGGGTGAAGCTCAATTCGATGGTCGTGGTGCTGCCGCCCGGGCAGAACGCGCAGGCCGAGACGGGCACGCGCTGGCGCAGCTGAGGGCTGACCGATCGGTCGCTTCTGTCGCTCGCGATCATTGCCAGCAATCCGGCGACATGGGGCGTCGCGCTATTCCGGCCTGGCGATCCGCCATTGCAGCGTCGTGGCATTGCCGTTGGCATCGCCCGGCGCCTTGTCGGCGGGCGAGGTGTAGAGCGGGCGATAACGGTAGGCCCACATCTTGCTGCCGTCGTTGCGGTTGATCACGGTGAAATCGCCGACGGCCTTGGCGTCGGCGGTCGCGGCGAGCGGAACCCAGCTCTCGGTGCACTTGCCGTTGCAGTTCGATGTCTTGCCGGTGGTGTCGCGCTCGTAATAGTAGAGCGTCATGCCCCTGAGATCGACCAGCTTGGGACCTTGCTTGGTCAGGACCACCTTCGCCGGCGCGATCGTCGCCTCAGGTTTCGGCGGAGGCGGAGAGTCGCCGCCATGGCCGTTTGCGAGCGCATGACTTGCCGAGAGCGCGATCGCCGCGGCCGCAACAACGAACCTGAACATCCGAAACCCCCGAGCCGCAAAGTTAACCGCGCGTTAAACGCCGAACGGGCCGACCGTAGCAGCCGAACGTTAGTTCCAAGTTTCGCGGCGCTGCGACAATACGTACAAAACGACGGGCTTATACCTCCACATCGCGCAGCGGCGCGCGACTGAGCTCGTTGCCGGCGGCAATCGCCTTGCGCAAGAGCCGCATCAGCTCCTCGCCTTCCTTCGCGGTGAGGCCGCGCAGCATGATGCGCTGCGCAGACTCGACGGCAGGCGTGATCTTGCGCAGCGTGCGCCGGCCTTCGTCGGTGATCTCGAGCTCGCGCGCGCGGCGGTCGCGGCTGGACGGGCGGCGCTCGGCAAGGCCCTTCTGCACCAGGCGATCGATCACGCCGGTGATGGTGGTGCGGTCGTAGGCGATCAAACCCGCGAGCGTCACTTGATCGAGCCCCGGATTGGCCTTGATGGTCGCGAGCGCGGCATATTGCACCGGAGTGAGATCGAAGCCGGCATCTGCGACTTCAGCCAGGAATACCGCGACCGCGATCTGCTGGAACCGGCGCGCCAGATGCCCGGGCATGTGGTTGTTGTCTTTCACTGAATTCTCCGTTTGGCAGGGACGGGGTCCGGTCATTTGACAAGTATACTGATAGTCAGCATACTGAGCAATATCCAAAGAAGCTGGCGGGAGAGGTGCTCATGCAATTCCATCTGAATGGATTTCAGCCGGGCGATCCCGAGATTGCGGATCCCGCCGAGCGCGTTCAAGCCTCGGGTGCAGCGGGCGCGGTGCCTGAAGAGGTCGATGTCCTCATCGTCGGCTGCGGGCCCGCCGGCCTCACGCTCGCCGCCCAGCTCGCGCAATTTCCGGATATCAGGACCTGCATCGTCGAGCAGAAAGCAGACCGCCTGCTGGTCGGCCAGGCCGACGGCATCGCCTGCCGCACCATGGAGATGTTTCACGCCTTTGGTTTCAGCGCGCGCGTGCTGAAGGAGGCCTATTGGGTCAACGAGACGACGTTCTGGAAGCCGGACGAGCGGCAGCCCAAGACGATCGTCCGCAGCGGCCGGGTCCAGGACGTCGAGGACGGGCTGTCGGAATTTCCGCACGTCATCCTCAACCAGGCCCGCATCCATGATGGCTTTCTCGACGTCATGCGGAAATCGCCGGCCAAGCTCGAGCCGTATTACAGCCGGCGCGTGCTCGATCTCGATGTCGATCCGGCCGCCGGTGCCGGCGATTATGCCGTGACGGTCCGCCTCGCCCGCGTCGATGCCGGAAGCGAGGGCAAGATCGAAACGATCAAGACGCGCTATGTCGTCGGCTGCGACGGCGCGCGCAGCACGGTACGAAAGTCGATCGGCCGGGAGCTGCACGGCGATTCCGCCAATCACGCCTGGGGCGTGATGGACGTGCTGGCGGTGACAGACTTCCCGGATATCCGCTTCAAGTCGCTGATCCAGTCCGCGAAGGACGGCAGCTTGCTGATCATCCCGCGTGAAGGCGGTTACATGGTCCGCCTCTATGTCGAGCTCGCCAAGCTCGAGATCGGTGAGCGCGTCGCCAATCGCAACATCAGTGCCGACGACGTCATCGCCAAGGCGCAGCGGATCTTGAGGCCGCATACGCTCGAGGTGAAGGAGATCGCCTGGTGGTCGGTCTACGAGATCGGCCAGCGCCTCACCGACAAGTTCGATGACGTGCCGGACGCCGAGATCGAAACCCGCCAGCCACGTATCTTCATCGCCGGCGATGCCTGCCATACCCACAGCCCGAAAGCGGGGCAGGGCATGAACGTCTCGATGCAGGACGCCTTCAATCTCGGCTGGAAGCTCGCCGCCGTCCTGCGCAGGCAGTGCGCCCCAGGCCTGCTGCATTCCTATTCGGCCGAGCGCCAGGCGGTTGCCAAGGAGCTGATCGACTTCGATCGTGAATGGGCGGGGATTCTCGCCTCCGCCGCGAAGGCCGGCGGTGCCGATGCGGCGAGGACGCAGGACTATTTCGTCCGGCACGGCCGTTACACGGCCGGGACCGCGACGCATTACCGTCCCTCGCTTCTCACCGGCACGGCCGCGCATCAGCATCTCGCGGCAGGTCTTGTGATCGGAAAGCGCTTCCACTCCGCGCCGGTGATCCGGCTGGCGGACGCCAAGCCGGTGCATCTCGGTCATGCGGCGCAGGCCGACGGCCGCTTCCGCATCTACGCGTTTTCGCCTGCGGAAGATCCCGCCGCAGCGGGCTCGGCCATTCGCGCCCTGTGCAATTTCCTCGCCGAAGCCAGGGCGTCGCCGATCAGGCGATACACGCGGGTCGGCGCCGACATCGACAGCGTGATCGACCTGCGCGCTATCTTCCAGCAAGATCATCGCGAGCTTGCCCTCGAGGCGATGCCGTCGCTACTGCTCCCGCGCAAAGGCCGCTACGGCTTGATCGACTACGAGAAGATGTTCTGTCCCGATCTCAAGAGCGGCAACGACGTCTTCGCCATGCGCAGCATCGACCGGAAAGCCGGCTGCATGGTCGTGGTGCGGCCGGACCAGTATGTCGCGCATGTGCTGCCGCTCGACGGCTTTGCTGCGCTTGCGTCGTACTTCGACGCCGTCATGTTGCCGGCGAATTGACGGCCCGGCTGCGCGCCGGAGCGCTGTGGCAATGAACGGCGAGTGAATATTGAACCGCGCGCGGTGTGCATTTCGATCTTTCGACCCGTGCGACCACCGTATGCGGAACGCCCGTTCCGCTTGCGCGTTCCGACTGGCAGAGGAGGAACACGCCATGAGACTCAAAAGCGTTTTACTTGCCGCATTGCTGCTCGCCCCGACGGCCGCGCTGGCCGCGCCGGGCATCGTCACCGTCTCGACCGGCCTGCGTGCCGGACCGGGCACGGGCTTTCCCTTGGTCGACCGCATCCCCGGTGGTGCCCGCGTCAACATCCATGGCTGCCTGCGCGGCAATGCCTGGTGCGACGTGAGCTTCTCCGACGATCGCGGCTGGGTATCGTCGCAATATCTCGAATACCTCTATCGCAACCACTACGTCTATCTCCCCGATTATGTCGAGGAGATCGACGTGCCCGTCGTCCCCTTCGTGTTGACCTCGTATTGGTCGAACTACTATGCGGGACGTCCCTGGTATCGCCGCCAGGCCTATTGGAATAATTACTGGACTTCGCATCAGCGTTTCGCGACGCGGATGACGCTTGATCCACGTGCGGCCCGTATCGGCCGCGCGGCAACGCGCGATGCGGCGATCGCACTCGAGCGCAGCGGCGTGCACGCCAGGGGTAATGTCGCGGTCACCGGACGGGATGCCGCCGTCGGGCGGCCCAATGCAATCGCCAAGCGCGACGCCGCGGTTACGATCGACCGGACCCGCGCCGCGCGGAGTGAGCGCATCGCGAATGAGCGAACCGTCGTGCAGAGCCGGAGTCCGCGCGACGCGCAGGCGCGCATGATGCACGACCATGCTGCGAGCCGTGCCGCCGTGCGCGCGCAGCCGATGGCGCGCGCCCATGAAGTGCCGCGCGTGTCGGCCGCGCCTGCAGCCCGGCCCGCGATGCCGCACGTCGCCCAGCCGAACGTCAGCCACGGCTCGCCGATGAATGCCCGAGCGCAGATGCCGGCGCCGCGCGCGGCGGCACCTGCGATGCCGCACCCCGGCGGCGGCGCTCCGCACATCAATGCGCCGCGTGGTGGCCCGCCAGCGGGCGGCCCCGGTGGCGGCCATCAGAAGCACTGACGTTGCTTAGGAAAGCCCGGCCCTTGCGCCGGGCTTTCTGCTTGTCGGACCCAGGTTCTCTGCGCATACAATTTAAGGAAGTTTTTCGCGAGCAGATTTCATCGATCGTAATATATCTACTCAAAGCTGTAAGCATCCACTCGGGGCAGCGGGGCACGGGAGGATGACGATGAGACAGAGTCAGGCGGAGACGCGCCGCCAAAATGTCGCGAAGCGGTCGATGACCAAGGAGGCCAAGCAGCTGTCCAGCCTGATTGCCGGACTGCGCAAATCTCTCGAAGCGATCCACAAGGAACGGGCGAGCGCAAAGCTCACCGGCGCCGAGATGGGCATGCTCGACGAGCGCCGCAACAATCTGCAGCTCACGATCGCAGCCCTCGACGATCGCCTGTCGGCGGTGCAGGGGCTGATCAATCTTGGCCGGCCGCACATCATCCGGGTGCACTAGCGACGCTCGCGCAGGCGCTATCGGTTCCGTGACAGTCGTGACGGCGCCGGGGGACGATTCGGCACGATGTGACGACGCGCCTGCGGCGCTGCACGCTTGGCGGCAAGCAAACCCGCAACAGCAGAAGCGCATCCCTGATGCGGCGCGCGCTCATCTTGTTACCGGGCTGCGAGCGCGCCGGCGCCGTACTGTCTGCGGATGGCACCAAATTGCCACGCTCCTGGCGAATTGCCGCCAAAGCCCGCTGCCACGAGAGGGGCGGGGTGCAGGGCAACGCCAGGGGATATGCATTGGCCTACAAAATGGTCGCAGAACGCGACAACGAGAAGTATAGCTTCGCCCGCGAGAGCCGGCTGCTCATCGTGGCCAAGGCCAGGGTGTGGGCCAGCGAGGGGTGGCAGGTCGTCATCACCGATCAGGACGGCAAGGCCTATGCGCCGCCCGAATTCGATCAGTTGTCGGCGGCGTGACCGCAAGGCGGTCCAGGGGACAATGTTGATTTCGCTGTTTCGACCGGGGCGCGGCTTGATCGCGCCCTTGATGAGTCTTGCCGCCGGCGCCGTCCTGACGGCGACGGCTGCAGCCGCGCAGAACCTTGACGCCGGCAAGTCACCCGCAAGGCTCTTTGCCGACGGTTGCGCGAGCTGTCACCGCACCCCACGGGGCCTTGCCAGGGGACGCTTCAGCCTGACGTTGTCCTGGTTCTTGAAGGACCACTACGCAACCAGTTCCGATTCCGCCAAGGCGCTCGCCGCCTATCTGGAGTCGGTCGATGGGCCGCCACCCCGTAATGCGGCCAAGCCTGGCGCAAAACCGCCGCGATCCGCGCAGCGTCCGCCCAAACCGGTGCAGGGCCAGTAGCGCGTGCCGGGACTGCCGGGCGTCAATGCACCGTCGTCTCCGAGAACAGGTTGATCACCACGACGCCGGACACGATCAGGGCGATGCCGACGAAGGCGGCGCCATCGAGCATCTGGCGGAATAGCACGAAGGACACCGTGGCGGTCAGGATGATGCCGGCCCCGCCCCAGATCGCATAGGCGATGCTCAGGGGGATGATGCGGATTGCCGCCGACAGCGCATAGAACGAGGCGACATAGAACAGCACCATCGCCAAGGTCGGCCAGGGTCGCGTGAACTGAGCGGATTGCTGCAGGAAGGCGGACGCCGTGACTTCGAACACGATGGCAAGTGCGAGCGCCGCGTAAGCATTGAAGGCGGAGGTCATGAGCCTCTCGGCGTAAGAAAGATTCTGTGCGGTATACGTCGAGCCCCCTGGAACGGGCTTTTGCCGTGAGCAGGTAACACGCGTGAGTGACGAACCTGCGACACCGATTGGAATGCGGACAGGACGATGACGCGGCCGAGGCAACACGAAGCCGCCGCGCGATCCATCGCGTGGCGGCACGAGATGCCGCGGTGCGTCGACACGGCGTCAGTTGATCCGCACCGACAGCTCGACGTCTTCGGCAAAGGCCGTGGACATGTAGCCGTTTCCGGGCTTGCGCACACGCGCCAGATAGTCGGGGCTGTCGTCGGCGTTGTCGGCGACGATGATCGCGCCCGGCCTGAGATGGCCTTCGAGCAGATCCAGGATATCCGAGTAGAGCGCCTTGGCACCATCGAGCAGCACGAGGTCGATCGTATCGGGCAGATCGGCACTGAGCGTCTTCAGCGCATCGCCCTCGCGGATTTCCACGAGGTCGATTACACCGGCGGCCGACAGGTTGTCCCGCGCCCGCGCTGCCTTGGACGGCTCGAACTCACTGGTGATGAGGCGGCCGCCGCCATTGTCACGCAGAGCTGCGGCAAGATGCAGGGTCGAGATGCCGAACGAGGTGCCGAACTCGACGATTGCCCTGGCGCGGGAGCTGCGGGCCAGCATGTAGAGCAGGCTGCCGGTCTCGCGCGAGACCGCGAGCGGAGCGTCCCTCAGGCGTCCATAGAGGTCGCGGTAAGCGGTCTTGCTGCGCATCATCCGCGCCCGGTCGGCATCGGACAAGTCGGCGATAGCGGCCAGCGTTGCGCTGCTTGCAGCTTCGGCCTCGTCGAACAGTCGATCCAGCAGCGGCGTAAGCGATGTGGTGGTTGGGGTGGTCATTTGGCGTCTCCAGAGTTCGCGGCGAAGCGCGTGCTTGCGCGGAGACCGAAATACGACTAATTCGTCGCATTTCCTATTCGCATTGCTCGCAGGCACCATGGCCGACCGTCGAAGTCGTTCAATTTCCTCGCGAAAACAGCCGCAACAGGCCCGCTCCACCGGGCTGGTGGCGGCCATCCTGGATGCCGCTATTCAGGTCTTGGCGAAGGAGGGGGCGCAGCGTTTCACGACGGCGCGGGTGGCGGAGCGGGCCGGGGTGAGCGTTGGATCGCTCTACCAATATTTTCCGAACAAGGCGGCGATCCTGTTCCGCCTCCAGAGCGACGAGTGGCGGCGCACCAGCGAGCTCCTGCGCGGCATCCTGGCGAACCGGGCGAGGCCCCCGCTGGCGCGGCTGCGCGCATTGGTCCATGCCTTCATCCGCTCCGAATGCGAGGAGGCTGCGATCCGCGTCGCGCTCAGCGATGCCGCGCCGCTCTATCGCGACGCGCCGGAGGCGCAGGACGCACGGGCGGCCGGCGAGGGCATCGTCGCCGCCTTCATGCGGGAGGCGCTGCCCAAAGCCTCGGATGCGACGCGCACCCTCGCCGGCGAGCTGATCGCGACGACGCTCAGCGAGGTCGGCAGGAGTTTTTCGGAAGAGACGCGGAGCGAGGCGGAGATCGCAGCCTATGCCGATGCCATCGCCGACATGTTCTGCGCCTATCTTACAAGGCTGGCGCGGCGCTGAGGCATTGCCGGCACGTGGTGCCGCAATCCTGTAGCTAGGATGGAGGTGCGCTCTATCTCGGCTATGATTGCTGCACTTGCCTTGCGTAGTATTTGCCCCTACGGACTCTGATGCTCGTCATCTCCATTCAAAGTCAGGTGGTCCACGGCCACGTCGGCAACAGCGCGGCTGCCTACGCCGTGCAGGCGGAGGGTGTGAATGTCGCGGCGGTGCCGACGACGCTGCTGTCGAACCATCCACGCTATCCGAGCCTGCGCGGGCGGGTGCTGGAGACCGAGCTGGTCGCCGATCTTCTCAGGGGCGTAGAAGAGCGCGATCTCGTCGACGAGGCGGCCGTGGTCGTCACCGGCTATCTCGGCTCGCCCGGCAATGCCGCCGTCGTTGCCGATTTCGTCGAGCGGGCCTTGGTGCGCAATTCGAAGCTCGTCTATCTCTGTGATCCCGTGATCGGAGACGATGGTCGCGTCTATGTCGCCGATGGAATTCTGGACGTGCTCCGGCGCCGGCTGCTGCCGGCCGCGAACCTGACCACGCCAAACCGGTTCGAGCTCGAGCTGCTTGCGGGCCTCACGATTGCCGATGCGCAGGACCTGCGCGCGGCCTGCGCGGCACTCGCGGGACAGGCCGGCCTCGACGTCGTCGCCACCGGCTGCACGCTGGCGGACACGCCCGAAGGACAGTTGGAGACGATCCTCTGCGCCGAGGGCCATTTGTCGCGCTTTGCCACGCTGCGTCTGCCGATCCGGCCCTATGGCACGGGCGACCTTCTCACCGGCCTGATCGCGGCGCATCTCGCCAAGGGGCTGACGACGGAGGTGGCAGTGCGGCTGGCAGTCGAAACCATCTTTGCGGTGCTGGTGCGCACGCAGGAGGCCGGCACAGCCGAGATGCGTCTCGTGCCGCTGCCCACGCCGGCCCGCAAGCCGTAGCTTCAGGTCGCGCGTTTGCCGGCCGATTGCGCCGCCTTCTGCGATTTTGCCGGGCTCTTCTGCTCACGCATGGCCTGTGCTTTGGGCGGCTTTGCGTGGGCCGCAGCGCGCACTTTGCTGGGCTTCGCGTTGGCGGCTTCCTTGCGCTCCGCCGTGCCCCGGCGCGAGATGTATTCCTGGCCGTCGATCGGGCCGACATGCGGCGGATCGCGGCCGAGATAGGGCCGGCCGATGCCGAATGCCTTGCCGTTGGCATCGACCCACTTCCACAGGATTTCAGTCGAGACCCAGCGCTGCGCGCGATTGCTACCCTGGGTGCTGACGATGTCGGCGGCCATGCCGTGCCCGTAACCACCACGCGTGCTGCCGCCGTGATAGGAGCGGTCGGAGGCGGCCTTCAGGCCGCTCGCGATCGACTGGCGATAATCGTCACGGAACGCGCTGGTGATGCCCGGCGAGAGGCCGGCGGCTTCGGCGGCGAGCAGCGTCCGAAACAGCTTTCGCTTGAAGCTCTTGTCCATGCCGCCGATGACGTAATCCATCATCGACATGCCGGCATGCTCGGCCGCCTTGGGATCCTTCCAGCCGAAATCCTCGTCGACCAGCTTGGTGAAGCTGCGCATCACGGTCACCGTCTTGCCCTTGCGCTTGACGGTGACGGCGCGGCGTTCCTGCACCTTGATCGAATCCTCCTTAGGCGTGCGCTGGTAGAGCGCCCAGAGATAGCGATCGATGCAGGCGTCCACGACGAAGCATTCGTCGAGCACGGCGACGGTGTCCGCGGGTGGCGACGCCTTGCTTGCAACGGGGGCGGATCCGCTCGCGATCGTGGCGGGGGACAACGCGTCCGTGGTCACGATCTCGGTGGGATCGGCAGATGCGAGTTTGAAGGGCTCTGGCGCCGGCGCAGGCGGAGCCTCGCTGACGCTCGGTGCTGGTTCAAGCGAAATTTGAGGCGCGGGCGGCTCCGCCGACAATATCAGCGCGGGATCGGCCGACGCGAGCTGGACGGCGGGGGCAGGTACCTCCGCCTCCGGCGTGGCTGCCGCTTCGATCGTTACGAGGCTCGCCGCAGCCGCCGCAATGTCGGCGGTCAAGGCGACACCGTCCTCGATGGTCGCAGCGCGCGGGACGTCGGCGAGGTCGAGGCGACCGAGATCCTTCGCGCGCGAGACGGCAGCCGCATTGGCGCCGCTGTTCTCGATAAGGGCTGGCGCGTAGGCCGACAGGGAGAGCACCAGCCAAGCAGCGAGAACAGCGGAGGGGCATGAGACCGCCACAAGAAGAGACCGCCGATCATTCATGATCCCTGCCTCCAAACGTTCTGTTCGAACCAGTCTTGTTCGAACAGTCATGATGCCAACAGACTTGATGCAAACAGTCTTGCACGGAAAGGCACGCAGCACGTCAATTGTTCGGAAGAGGGTGTGGCGGCGCAATGGCGTAAATCAACGAAAACGGGCTTTTCGAAGAGGTGTTGCGAAGTTGCAACGCGGGTTCCATGGCGGCCGCATGTGCGGCTGCGACGGAATGCCTGCAACCAGCCGGTTTGTCGTCAAATTGAGCGAACCCCATTTACTCAATCTTGGATTGCTTTAATGCACTTTTCGCGGGCCCGCAATTTCTGGTAGCAATAGGAAGGCACGTCAGTGAAGTTGAAATGCAAATGGGCCGAATTCGTCGCCAATGAATCCGGCGCCACTGCGATCGAGTACTGTCTGATCGCGGCCGGCATCGCACTCGCGATTATCGAGATCATCTATGCGCTCGGCACCAACCTTGTCGCAAAACTGCAATCGCTCGCGACCGCGCTGAAATAGGCGGTCAAGGGGTTCGCGATCGGCTGTTTGACAAGACGCCTGGCGCTTCGCGGCAACTTTGCGCACGGCCGTGCGTTGATCGGCCCATGAGCACGCATTCCTCGCTTCGTCCCATGGACGACTTCGATCCCACCGAGCCCGCCATCCTGCACGATCGTCTGTCCGACACGATCATTACCTGGACCGCCGAACAGGCCGATGACTACCGGAAGGCCAGCCGGCCACGTGAGGATGGAACCGTAGCTTGGAAGGCCTACCTCTTCGATGGTTGGGGCAACGTGCTCGGCGGCTGACCTCCGCCCGCAAAGCGCGATGGCCCGGCCGGCGTGATTCGGCCAAGACTTTGTACGCATTAAGCATATCGCCATACGCTGCGTGCGCTGTTGCAATGCAACAGCGGATGTCGCAATGCAGCATGACGCGCTTAAATGTGCTCGGAATCTTCCATCAGGAGCATCACCAATGAACAAGAAGACTTTGACGATCGCCGCCACCGTCCTGACGATCGCGGGCGCGACTTCGGCTTTCGCCGCTGAGCTGCCGACCTATGAGGCCAACGGATTTCCGGTCTCGCCCTTGCAGGTGCGCGTCCTCGGTGCGGCCCATGTCGAGCAGCAGGTCGCGGCGCCCACGACGGTTGCTTCAGTGCACCAACTGAAGGTGCTCAGCCCCCACAAGGTCAAGACTGCGGACGTCACGACGGGCGCAGCCCGCTGAGTTGACATCGCATGAAGGGCAGGCGGGTCTCGCCGCGCGCGCCATCCGCCCCCTCGTGCGACCATGAACGACGAAATTGGACGCGCGCGCAGGCTCGACGGCGAGCGGCCGAAGAGTTCGGCGAGCGGCGTTGAAGCGGCGCAGGCAGCCGAAGCCGGCCTGGAACGCGATCTCAGTTATAGTGTGATCACCGGCATCGAGCAGGCGCTTGGCGCGTTGCACGCGCAGCGTCTTGGCAAGCGGATGCGGCGTGGCGCCGACCTTGCGCTCGAACAGCCGCGCCAGATGGCCGCGACGCAGCACGCATCGCGGCGCTGTTCACCGATGACGCCGAATGGATCGCGCCGCAGGGCAACGCCACCGCAATCGCGCTCGGTCACACCGACCACTTGGTGGGCGCGCGAAGCGATAGCGGCGGGGATGGGGAAAACAAGGGAAATCCGGCCTTTGCCGGGCTCGGCAAACTCCCATCATCGTGACGCAGCAATTGACGACGATGGCTTGCGCTCCTCCTTACCCGGCATAGGTAATCGGAAAGCGGATGTCCGCGTCACCCCCTTCCATGTAACATCACGGCATGAGCGAGATCGAAACCCTGTTCGGTGTCCTGCGCCAGTCGGCCGACGCGCCCGTCGTCGACATGCTCGAGCGCATGATGCGGGAGGGACCGGACCATGCCCTGTGCAAGATCAATGCGCTGCATCTGGCAAGGATGGCCAATCTCGGCGAAGAGCAGGTGATCGCGGGGCTGCTGCATGCGGTCGGGCTCGGCATCCTCGAGATGACCTGGAGCGTGATGTGCCCGAGCTGCGCCGGCGTGCTCTCGGCCAACAAGAGCCTGAAGACGGTCAACAGCCCGCAATATCACTGCGCCTTCTGCGCCGCCGGCTATGAGACGACGCTCGACAATTTGGTCGAGGTGACCTTCGCGGTCAGCCCGCGCGTGCGCAGGATCGCCGCGCACAATGCCGAGGAGCTGCCGCTCGCCGAATATTACCGCCAGGTGTTCTGGAGCTCGGCGATCGAGCTTCCGCCCGACCTCGACGGCCTGCTTCGCGAGCTGACCCTGGAATCCGTCGACCTGCCGCCGGGCGAGCGCGCCATTCTCTCGCTGCAAGTGCAGCCGGGCATGCTGATCGTGTTCGATCCCGTGACCCACACCGCACAGTATATCGAGGTGAAGGGCGAGGAGACGGCCGAGCGCCAGACCCTGTCGTTAATCTTGAACAGGACCGAGGTCCCGGTCGACGCCGTGAGCCTGCGCCCGGGCCCGCTGCGGCTGACGCTGGAGAACCGCACCGACGGCCGCGTACTGCCGGCGGTGTGGGTGATGAACCAGCGGCTCGATGATCTCCTGACCCGGCGCAAGCCGAGCCTCACCGCAAAGCGCCTGCTCACCAACCAGACCTTTCGCGATCTCTATCGCACCGATACGCTCGCGATCGGCCAGCGCCTCAAGATCCTCAGCCTGACCTTCCTGTTCTCGGACCTGAAGGACTCCACCGGGCTTTACGAGCATGTCGGCGACCTCGTCGCCTTCGATCTCGTCAATGAGCATTTCCGCCTGCTGCAGGAGATCATCGCCTCCGAGCAGGGCGCGGTGGTCAAGACCATTGGCGATGCCGTGATGGCGACCTTCGAGACGCCCGATCGCGCCATCGCCGCCGCGATCCGCATGCGCGAGGCCATGAGCGAGCTCGGCGCCCAGCGTCAGCACCAGGGCCTGCTGCTCAAGATGGGCATTCACGAGGGCTCGTGCCTCGCCGTCACCCTCAACGGCCAGCAGGATTATTTCGGCCAGACCGTGAACATCGCCTCCCGCGTCCAGAGCCTCGCCGTCTCGCGCGCGATCGTAGTGACGGAGGCGGTGGTCGACAACGCCGAGGCGCGGACGCTGCTGGAGGCCGGCGGCCTCAACCCGACGCGTCGCAGCGTCGCGCTGAGCGGGATCGCGGACAAGGTGTCGGTGTACGAAATCCCGTAAGACCGTCGCCCGGCGCGCAAGCGAAATCCGGGACTGCACCTGCGGCGCCATCCCGGATTGCGCGACGCTCCATTCGGGCTACGCTCGCTGCGCAACCGCGCAACGAGTCCATCATGACCTTCCTCCTCAACATCGACGTCCCCGACGTCGCGCAAGCGACGACCTTCTACACCGAAGCATTCGGCCTGACGGTCGGCCGCCGCTTCGGCGCCGACTTCGTCGAGCTCTTGGGTTGGCCGGCGCCGGTGTATCTGCTCACCAAGCAGGCAGGCACAATGGGCGCCGGCGGCGATCGCCGCCGCTACGCGCGGCACTGGACGCCCGTGCATATCGACGTCGTCGTCGATGATGTCGATGCCGCCGTCGAACGCGCGCTGCGCGCCGGCGCGATCCTCGAGGTTGCCGCAAGGGATGCGCCCTATGGGCGGATCGCGATGCTGGCCGATCCGTTCGGGCACGGCTTCTGTTTGCTGGCGTTCAGCGAGCGCGGATATGACGCGCTGCTCGGGGCTTAGGTCGAGCGGGGCGGAGCCCGTCAAAACAAAACTGTGAAAACAACCCCATGCACAGTAGAAAACATGAGGGATTTCAGAGTTCTGCGAGTCCGAATATTTTTCCCATCGGGCGAGCAGGGCACGTGCCACCGATGCTCCGGACCGACTTCGGCGATCCCGAATAGAGTTTGACTCGTCGGGCAAAACAGGGGCAGACTGGCATGATGGCGCCGGTGCGACGGAAGCTGGTGCGTCGCCAGGCCGTGGGGCGAGATGCCAAAAAAACTCAAAAGAAAACTGAAGTCCTATCAGACTTCGCTCGGCTTCTACGACCAGGCGGTCGCCGCGCCCTCGATGAAGGCAGCGCTGGAGGCGTGGGGCGCCAGCTCCAACCTGTTCCATCAAGGTGTGGCGAAAGAGACCGACGACCCCGACATCGTCGCCGCGACCATGGCAAGCCCCGGGGTTGTGCTCAGGCGTCCGGTCGGCTCGGACGGCCCGTTCACCGAAAGCGCCGAACTGCCGACTGACCTCGGCGACGGCGAGGCCAGGCCGAAACGTAAACCCAAGCCAAGCAAGCGTCCGGCCAAGACGGCAAAGACACCGTCCCGCAAGATTGACGATCGACAGGCGCGCGAGGCCGCCGCGGCGTTCGAGAAGGAAGAGCGGCGGCGCGAAGCCGAGCGCAGGAAAGAGGAGACCGCCCGCGCCAAGGAGCGCGCACGCCGCGACAAGGCGGTCGCGAGCACGCAGGCGGCGCTGGACAAGGCGAGGCGCGAGCACGAGGCTCGCACCGAAGAGATCGAAGCCGAGCGGGCTGCCCTCGATGAACGTGCGGAGGCGGAGCAGAGCCGGTGGGACAAGCAGAGGATGAAGCTGGAGGAGGCGGTGCGTCGGGCGCGGGAGTAGGCGGCTGGTGGCGGAGCGGCCGGATTCGCCAAAGCCGGCAGCGGGCGTTCGAGCAGGTCGAAAACGAATTAGGCTTGCCTTGCTTTGCGTCCTTGCGCACTCTGGCGGGAAGGAGGCCAACGCATGAAGACAATGACCGCCGCGTGTGCGCTCGGAACGGCCCTGGTGCTGTGCAGCCTTGGAACGTCAGGTGCTGAAGCCCGGGCGCGGAAGGCGCAAGCCGTTCGTGAACCCCAGCAGAGACTTATCGTCACGGCGCCCGTGCTCAGGCCAACGCCGTGGGATTACTATATCGTTCCACGATATCGCTATCGTCCTGAAGACGACCGGGTCGATCCATACGGCCCGCCACTGGTTTCGTCGTGGGTCCGCTATGAGGGATGGCGGTGGCCATACTGGTGGTGAACAACCATCAGATTCTGCGGCATGTGGTGATCGGCCATCGACGGACGCAGAACTGACCGGCTTGCGGTCGGCGGAAAACGCCGCCGATGATAGGCCGCGCGCCGAATGCGCGGGCACAACACCCGGATTTCGCCACGCGCGCTCCGGGCCACGCTCACACAACCGCTTATTTCTCGCTCGACAGCTCGAGTCCCTGCGCACCTCCCATCTCCGCCACCCGCGATCAGAACAGGTTGAGCACGTCCAGGTTCAACATCGCTGCGTGCGACGTCAGCGATTAGGAAAATGGCAAACCTGAGACTGTCAAGGATTCATTGAGGTAGAATGACATTTATCCCCGTAATAAACCCAATGCTGTTAAGGGTTCGGGGTGCGTATTGGGAGGATCAATCATGGCAAGTGTTGAACAATTGCGCAGACGGGACGGAGTGAATCTGGTCCAACTCGAAGCGGACATTGCGTCGGTACGCTCGGGAAGCTCTATTACTTCCATTGCTCTGCCTGATTACGTCGAGCACACCGCGGGCGTGTCGCGCGTCGGCGCGCTCAGTGCAGAGGCGGTCATCCGCGACTACGAGTCTGCTGCAAAAGAGATCGAGGCCATGGGCACCGAGTTGATCGACGCCGCGCACAAATGCGAGGCGCTGACAGCCCAGGTCCATGATGCGATCGCGTTCATGCGAGAGACGGCGGCGGGGTATCGTGAAGAGGGACGGAGGATCTTCAAGCGCATCGAAGAATGCGCGCTGTTCACCGAGGACGTCCGCAAGACTTGCGAACAGGTCAAGCGTAGAATGGCCGAAGTCTCGGTAGGCCCGTCTTCCGATGAGGAGCTTGCGCCGCAAGAGCCCGAGTTGAGCGGGATCGCCGGACAGGTGACGATGAGCGAGATACGGTGAGGCGCGCGTAGAGCGTAGTTCGTAGGATGGGTCGAGCTCTTGCGAAACCCGTCGTCGCGCGCAGCGTCGTTAGTATCGCTTCCGCTCGTCGAGTTACGGCGGACAAGTCGCTCCGCCCATCCTACGGTCTGCGAAACGCATCATCTAATCGCCGTCATCCGCCGCAAGGCGCTGAAACTGCCGCTTCATCGCGTTGACCCTGGCGACGTAGCTTGCGACGAGGTGATCGCCGCAGCGCTCGCCGGCCAGCATCTGAAACTTGCGGCGCGCATAGGCTGTGGCGGGACCTGCGCCGCAGAGATGGATGAAGGCGGCCAGATCCTGCTTCTGTTGCGCGCCTGCCTTGAGATCGCCCGCGAGGGTGAGAACCAAGGCCACTTGGCGGTCCAGATACACCGATGCCAGCTCGACGGCATGGCTCGGGATCGCGCGGATGTAGAAGCTGTTGAACCCGCAAGCCGTCTCCGTGACTGCGTTGCCGCGGACACAGAACCGGGCCGCTTCAGCGAAGGCGGGATCGGTCATCTGGTAGAGACCGACGGCGCTGGAGGCCGGCCGGTAGATCGCGAGCGGATTGAAGCTCCATCGCCAGCGCCAATAGGTGCGCGCGACGGGATTGCCGGAACTTTCGACCTGCGCCAGCGCAGCCAGCAATTCCGGCGTGACGACAGCGGTGGAATAGGTGCGGAAGAGCGACCCGTAATTCGCCCACGTCTCCGCCGGCTCCTTGTCGAGGGCATGTCCGAGAAGGACGAACAACTCGGTCGGCTTGCGGATCAACTGATAGGCCATGTTCAGAAGCGCGATGGCCGCAAGCAGGATTGCGACGCCAGCCGCGATCCGAACCATCCGCGGTGATCGCACGAACGTCTTGCGCATCCACCGGGCGCCTCGCCGGAGCTTGCGAAGGCGAGAGAGGAGGCGCTTGCTTTTCTTTGGCATGCCGTTTCGGGAGTGCGACCAGCGCAGATGATGGACTTGGTTAATGCAATCTAGGCTATTTGTTTGAGCATGATCTTTGCGGAAAACCGCTGCGCACTTTCGCTCGCGGCTCCATGGCGTCAACATCAGCAAGGCGGAGACCGTCAACGGATTCGGAATCGCATCCTCTCTGACATCCACGATCGAAGGTGCCGGATCATGAAGCGCAGCACAGGTACTCCGGCATCGTGATCGAGGACGACGATCGCCGGCACAGCGTGTCATACAAAGTGTTCTGGACCTTCACATATCGGAACGGCACGACGCGGCAGGTCGAGCAGGGCATCGACTACACGTTCGTTTCGGCCGGGGAAACGACCCATCCGATCGTGCGCACTCGCCGTGTACCGCGCCCAGATAAAGTTCACGGATGTCAAGAGCGGCCAGACCGATCGCATGTTCCAAACCTACTTTCCTGAGCTCAGAATTGCTGTCACCAGCCGGACTCCCGAGGTTGTGTTCGTCAGTCAGAGGACGTCGTTCGAGCCGTTTCCAATGCTGCGGTAGCTCGTAAGATGGCCCTATCCTACGGGCCTTACATCCAATCGCGCCTTCGGGAAAAAAGCCCGCCCTGCGGGCTCACCAATCCGGATAGCCGTAAGGTTCGACCATGTAGGGCGGCGGAGGCATCCAGGGGCCTCGCGGCGGTCTTGCCCGCCGGGCTTCGGCCGCTGATACATGCGGCCGGGCATGCGCAGCCGCATCGTTGTTCGTCACGCTTCGCACGACGGGCTTCGCGGCTGCAGACGCGGACGAAGCGGTGAGTTGTGTTTGCAGCGCCTGGACCTGCGCGGCGAGGCGCGCATTGTCCGCCGCATCCTTCTCCTGCGCCGCCTTGAGCTGTTGAATGCTGTCGGCCTGCTCACGCAGGCTCTGCTCGTTGCGGTTTTTCAGTTGCTCGAGCTTCCCGTTGATGCTCGCAAGCTCGCTCGTGATGGCCTTGAGCGATTGCGCAAGATCAGACGACGACGGGTCAGGCGCTGTGGCGCCAGGCTTTGGGGCGCCGTCCGTTTCCTTAGCTATCGGCGGCGCGGGCAGTGGGCTCGACTCGTCCGCAGCAGCCAGTTGCATTGCCGGCGGCTGCGCCGGACTTTCCACCGCGGGCGGGGGCCTGCTCGCGGCCGACGGAACCCATCGTGCGATGATCGACGTGCTGATTGATTTGGCCTCATCGCGATATTGCGACGCGAAGGCGGCACCGAGAAGGCCGATTGCAAACACCAGGCCGACCAAAGCGCGCACCAGGGTCCGGTCTCCCTTCATGCCTTGATCGCGAACCTTGGCATCAGGCGCCGCCTTGTTTCCGGAAGTTGCAACTGCCGTCGCACCAAGACTTGCGTGCGAGGCCCGCTGGCCTTCGCTGTTGCGTTCCATTCCGGAAACCAGCCGGTCCAGCCGCGCAAGGTCTTCCTCTGCGCTCTTGATCCGGTCATAGGCCCGCGCCAGCCCGCCGTCGGCGCGCGCCTCATCCGGCTTGGCGGTGTCAGGCTTGTCGGCACCAGGCTTGTGGGTATCAGGGCTGGGGTCGTTCGTTTCAGGCACCGATGCGCTCTCCATCCGGTCGGGCGTCAATGGGAGGCGGTCCGATCACTGCAAGGATAGGTCTCGCCGCTGTCCAACACAACGCGTGTGCAAAGGAAAAATTATGGCGGGCTCGGGAGCCGGGCGGAGCGAGGCCGCTAGCGTCTCCGGCGCATGAATTACGGTGACAGTGCACTTAATTGACACCGACCAAGCGTGAATCGAGCCGCAGATTCGGCAGGGCGGCGATGGCGGACGAATTTAGTGCACTGTCACCGCGATTCCTGCGGGTTGTCACAGGAATTCCTGCTTCCCCACATGTTCAGCGCGGCTTACGTCCGCTGATCGCGTGCGCGCGGGCGCTGCAGGTGATGAGGCCGTCCGCATCAGTGGGCAGGCGCGCCCTCACGCGCTGCATGAGTGCGGCGACGTCGGCCGCCGGCATGGCCGCGATCACGGGTGCGGCGGAGGGGGCCTTCGTCTCGACATTCCAGAACTCGTCGAAATCGGCAAACGTCCGCTGCACGGTGATCTCGCGGGCCTCGATCTGCTGCAGCCCGGCCGCGCTCCAAAGGCCCTGAAGCGCCGCTAGAGTGGACACTTCCATGTGCGGCGGACGCGTCGGCGACAGCCCCATCGCGTACATCTCATCGAGGATCGGATCGAGCGGAAATCCGCCGCCCAGCATGTCCCACATGTAGGTCGCAACGAGGCCGCCGGGACGAACGATGCGCGCCAATTCCGCGACACCTTTCGAGGGGATCCGCACGAACACGAGAACCAATGCCATGACTGCGGCATCGAAACTTTCCGCCTCAAAGGGCAGTGCCATGGCATCGCCGATTTGAAACACGGCCCCGCGCGCGCCGGGCCGCGTGCGGGCAAAGGCGAGCTGTCCCTCGGAGGGATCGATGCCCTGCACGTCGCTGGGCGCGCAGCGTGCAAGAATGAGCTCGGTGAAGGCGCCATTGCCGCAGCCGACATCGATCCAGCGCAGCCCTTGTGCCGGCTCGAGCCAGTCGAGAAAGACCTCGCCGACCGAACGGCTCCAGACTCCCATCACCTGCTCATAGGCGGCACCGTCGTCGAAGCGAAGCTCGGGCATGGAACGGCTCCCTCGGCGCTTTTCAGCAGGCAATGCGCGGGCCGCGAGGTTAACACATTGGTCATTTCTTTGCGGGCATTTTCACGATCTCAGTCAGCAAAGAGGCACCATGTCCGACATCACCATTCCCGGCGGCAAGATCCGTTCCTTCGTCGAGCGAATCGAGAATCTCGACAGCGAAATGCAGGAGTTGAGCGAACAGAAGAAGGAAGTCTTCGCGGAAGCCAAGGGCGAGGGCTTTGACGTGAAAATCCTCAAGGAGATCATCAAGCTGCGCAAGGAAGACAAGAACGAGCGCGATGAGCGCGAAAGCCTGCTCGATCTCTACATGCGCGCGATGGAGACGGCGTCGCCGGAGCAGGCGAAAGCGGCGTGAGAGGATCAATTTGTGAGAAGCGGTAGCTGCAATCTCCGGATTGCGACTATCGCGCCGGGATGGTGTGAGCCCCTCGCGAAAACACCACCAACGGCCGTCATGCGATGACGTTTCGCCAGGACACAACCTGTCCTGCAAGTTGTCCCAAGTATCACCTCCATGCAGCCCCCATTTCGCACCGAAGTGGCGTGGCCGCCTATGCAACGTGCTCCGAGGATCATGTTACGTCGCCGTGTCCTGCGAGGAGGCCGGCAATGGAGATATCTTCGTCAAGCGCTTCCCAGTGCAGCCCGACCCGGCTGAGTTCGGCCTGATCGAGCTCGGCGGGCGTTGCATGCAGTAGCCGCGGAAACAACGCGAGCGGAATTCCCAACGTCCGGCCATCGGACAGTTCGACCCACATCGTGTGTTCGTCAAAACGAATGCTCATTGGCGAAATGGTCATGCGGAGCCTTCGGAAGAGTATTGCGGTCTGTCTCCCGGCGCACAGTATATCGAGATTTCGGGCAGGCGCGCGTCGGCGGTCCTCATCGCCAGATACGCAGCAGGCGGCCTTTGGGGTCGCCGCCGCCCAGAACTCATTCGACGGTGTCGCCGAGACCCTCGCTCGTGAGCAGCGGGTGGCGAAAACTGGCTGAGAACCAGGATCGACTCGGAAACGAAATAACCCGCCCTTGCCGGCTGGGTTCTTTGTTTCTACGAAAGTAGTCAAATAAGGGCAGACCGTAATCCCCGTGACGGTAGATTAGTCGGCCGCATTTCCGACTGGACAGGCCCTCATCTCATCACCACTCTGTCCTACCCGGTAGTAATAGCAAAATGCGCTTCGGTGCACGCTGCCGTAAAAGGTGACGTCAGTGCGATAGACAAAGCACCCTTGAATGACAGCGATCCGCCTGCGATCGCTTCGGTCCAACGTCAGGTTCGACTTGACGTGCCTGTATTCGAACTCAGGGAACGCGACACGGTCTTGGAATATGGCCTTCGTGTCACATTTTTCGCGCTTCCACCACCCAGCCCGATTACCGCATTTGTCGTGGGAAACATCGCTCGTGCAATTCGTGAAGAAATCGAAATAGTCGCTGTCGACATCGAGAGTGGCTGCCCAACTATCAGCCCAGTCATCCCCAAATTTGAGAGCAGGCTCTTTGCCTACATTTTTGTACGTCACCATGATGGTAACGACACCGTCATCGCCAATGCTAGCCGTAGCTTTCGAGGGGCCCACCCAGGCCCGTGTCGACGCCACGAGTGACTGGTACGTCAAATACCCCACCCAGACAGCGGCCACCGCCGATACGATCGAGAAAAGACCACTAATGCGGGTCATCTAACTGAAGTGCCGTTGTTTGAGCGACCAGACGTTGACCGGTACGCTTCGCTCCCGTCAAAATTCACAGAGCGGTACCGCATCTTATTTGTTCTCAGCGCGAGACCGGATGAGCACGGCGAAAATCCGCTGCGCTCGTCCGGGCTACGACTGAAGCAGGCGCCTAATCTGGAGAGAGGGTGCGCAATCACCGGGAAAATCAGGGCTAACCAGCTTCAGCTTGTGCACGGCTCGTCTTCTCGTGCAGGTGGAGATTCTGTGCGGCGAGCAATTGATTCCCGTGCTCCAACCTCTCCACGAGCTCTGTGTATGACGTAGGAAAACTATCTACTTCATCTGAAATCTTGAGACTGATTGGGATTCGGTAGCTTCTTAAGGAGACAAGCAGCGCGACGACCATTCCAGCCGCTGCAAGAAACAAGAGGCATGCCGTGAGTGCCTTTGGAATCAGCAGGAACCACGTCCTTTCGCTCGTGATCTCGTAGATTTGGAAGAACAGCAAAACCGCCGAAGCAAAGAGAAGCAGGAGCAGCGCCGTGGATTGGCCAAAACGCTTCAGTGCTCGATTCTCAAAAGTAACATCCCGACTGACGGGCGAACTCTTAATCCCTTTGATCGTTCCGAGAAATTCTGGACATGTGTTCGCGCCTTGTTTCTCAACTACGTCGTAGAGGATCTCTATGGTGAACCCGTCGCCCGGATCTAAGTAATCGAATCTGATCGTCACATCCCCTGCAGTATCCAACTGAGCAGTCGTGCAGTTAACATCTCGCGAAGCTTTTACGATCGCGGCGTTGATAATCTGTACATTGCCGGCCTTCAATCGCAGCGGGTCGGCCGTGGCGATCGCGCTGCCATCGATGGTGGTATTGCCGCTGTTCCAAATGAAGAACAACACGCGTCGCGGATCACGAAGCTGCCGCTGTTTATAAAACAGAGTAACGTCTGAAAATTCAGGAATTCGAAACCAGATGAAGCGAGAGTATTCGCACGCAAAACTCAACTCGGTTCGTTGTAGAGACCGTCTGTAGAAGAAAAATGAAATAATCCCGCCGCCTAAAATGCCGAGTATGGCAAGGATTGAGTCCTTGCCATACGAGTTCCAAAGGAGAAGTGCAGTTTCCATGCGCTTTCCTGGATTAGGAACACCCCGTCGTGCTGCCGCAAGTATCACACTTCATGCAGGTGCCATTCCTCACCAGGGTGAAGTTGCCGCACTCCGAGCACATCTCGCCCTCATAGCCCTTGGCCTTCGCTTCCGCGCGGCGCTCGGCCTTGGTGGGGGCGGCGGTTGCGGCGCTGCCGGCCTTGCTCCACTGGAGCTGCTCGAGCTTCTCTGTTGGCGATAGATCGTGGCTCGCTTCCTGCTTCAGCGCGACTGCGCCTTCGAGGGCGTCGCCGGCGCCGCGGGCGGTGGCGCCGTGGGAGGCGAGCGAGGTGACGCGGCTGCCGCCGGCAGGCGCGCTGTCGTTGCCTTGCGAGACCGCGGTGGAGCCGCCGCGCATCACGACGAGCTTGTCGGTGCGCGAGCGGGTGAGGCCGCGCGAGACCAGCTTGGTCGCGTGGTGGCCGCCGTCCTCGTCCGGCTCCTTGCCTTCCTCGACGCCCTTGCCGAGCGCGTCAAAGCCGGTCTCGTTGGGATCGACATGGGCGAGATCGAAGCGGCTGAGGTAGCTCACCGCGAGCTCACGGAAGACGTAGTCGAGAATCGAGGTCGCGTACTTGATGCTGTCGTTGCCCTGCACGGGGCCCGCCGGCTCGAAGCGGGTGAAGGTGAAGGCATCGACATATTCGTCGAGCGGCACGCCGTATTGCAGGCCCAGCGACACCGCGATGGCGAAGTTGTTGATGAAGGAGCGGAGCGCCGCGCCTTCCTTGTGCATGTCGATGAAGATCTCGCCGAGACGGCCGTCGTCATACTCGCCGGTGCGCAAGTAGACTTTATGACCGCCGACGACCGCCTTCTGGGTGTAGCCCTTGCGCCGATCCGGCATCTTCTCGCGCTCGCGCATCACGATGATGCGCTCGACCAGCTTCTCGACGATCTTCTCCGACACCTGGGCGGCGCGCGCCGCCATCGGCTTCTCGTAGAGCTGCTCGACCGCATCGTCCTCGTCCTCGTCGTCGCTGATGAGCTGCGAGTTGAGCGGCTGGGAGAGCTTGGAGCCGTCGCGATAGAGCGCGTTGGCCTTCAGCGCAAGCTTCCACGACAGCATGTAGGCGGACTTGCAGTCCTCCACCGTGGCGTCGTTCGGCATGTTGATGGTCTTGGAGATCGCACCCGAGATGAAGGGCTGCGCCGCCGCCATCATGCGGATGTGGCTCTCGACCGAGAGATAGCGCTTGCCGATCTTGCCGCACGGATTGGCGCAGTCGAACACCGGATAGTGCTCGGCCTTGAGGTGCGGGGCACCTTCCACCGTCATCGCGCCGCAGATGTGGACGTTGGCCGCCTCGATCTCGCGCTTGGTGAAGCCCACGGCCTGGAGCAGGTCGAAGCCGGTGGCGGCAATGGCTTCAGCGCCGATGCCGAGCTGGTCGCGGATGAAGTCTTCGCCAAAGGTCCACTTGTTGAAGGCGAACTTGATGTCGAAGGCGGTCGGCAGGGCTTTTTCGACCTTGGCGATGGCTTCATCGGTGAAGCCCTTGGCCTTCAGGGTCGAGGCGTTGATGCCCGGCGCGTTGGAGAGCGAGCCGTGGCCGACGGCGTAGGCTTCGATCTCCGCGATCTCGCTCTCGCGATAGCCGAGCGCGCGCAGCGCTGCGGGGACCGCGCGGTTGATGATCTTGAAGTAGCCGCCGCCGGCGAGCTTCTTGAATTTCACCAGCGCGAAGTCGGGCTCGATGCCGGTGGTGTCGCAATCCATGACGAGGCCGATCGTGCCGGTCGGCGCGATCACCGTCGTCTGGGCGTTGCGATAGCCGTGCTGCTCGCCGAGGGCAAGCGCCGCATCCCAAGCCGCCTTGGCATGCGCGACCAGATCTTGCTGCGGGCACGAGGCGTGGTCGAGCGGCACCGGGTTGACGCTGAGCGCCTCATAGCCGGAGGATTCGCCATGGGCGGCGCGGCGGTGGTTGCGGATCACGCGCAGCATGTGCGCGGCGTTCTTCTTGTAGCCGGGGAACGTGCCGAGCTCGGAGGCGATCTCGGCCGAGGTCTTGTAGGTGATGCCGGTCATCACCGCAGTCAGGGCGCCGCAGAGCGCGCGGCCTTCCTTGCTGTCATAGGGCAGGCCCATGGTCATCAAGAGGCCACCGATATTGGCGTAACCGAGCCCAAGCGTGCGGAACTCATAGGAGAGCTCGGCGATCGCTTTGGACGGGAACTGCGCCATCATCACGGAGATTTCGAGCACGAGGGTCCAGAGCCGGCAGAGATGCTCGTAGCCCTCGACGTCGAAGTGCTTCGTCGTGGTGTTGTAGAACGTCAGCAGATTGGCGGAAGCGAGGTTGCACGCCGTGTCGTCCAGGAACATGTATTCCGAGCACGGATTGGACGCGCGGATGTCGCCGGACGCCTTGCAGGTGTGCCAGTCGTTCATCGTGGTGTTGAAGTGCAGGCCCGGGTCGGCCGAGGCCCAGGCGGCGTGGCCGATCTTCTCCCAGAGGTCGCGCGCCTTCAGCGTCTTCGTCACCTTCTTGGAGGTGCGAGCCGTCAGATTCCAGTCGCCGTCGGTCTCGACGGCGCGCAGAAAATCGTCCTTCAGCGAGACCGAGTTGTTGGAGTTCTGGCCGGAGACGGTGAGGTAGGCTTCCGAGTCCCAGTCCGTGTCGTAGGTGTCGAACTGGATGTCCTTGTAGCCTTGCTTGGCAAACTGGATGACGCGCTTGATGTAATTGTCAGGCACGAGGCTGCGGCGCGCGAGCTTGATCTCGCGGCGCAGGGCAGGGTTCTTCTCGGGGTCGAAGCAATCGTCGCCCGAGCCTTCGCAATTGACGCAGGCCTTCAGCACCGCCTTGAGGTGCTTCTGGTTGATCTTGGATCCCGTGACGAGGGCGGCGACTTTCTGCTCCTCCTTCACCTTCCAGTCGATATAGGTCTCGATGTCGGGGTGATCGACGTCGACCACGACCATCTTGGCGGCGCGGCGCGTGGTGCCGCCGCTCTTGATGGCGCCGGCGGCGCGGTCGCCGATCTTGAGGAAGCTCATCAGGCCGCTCGAGCGGCCGCCGCCCGAGAGTTTCTCCCCCTCACCGCGCAGGCGCGAAAAATTGGAGCCGGTGCCGGAGCCGTATTTGAACAGGCGCGCCTCGCGGACCCAGAGGTCCATGATGCCGCCCTCGTTGACGAGGTCGTCACCGACGCCCTGGATGAAGCAGGCGTGCGGCTGCGGGTGCTCATAGGCCGACTTGGACTTGGTCAGCTTGCCGGTGAAGGGGTCGACGTAATAATGGCCCTGGCCGGGGCCGTCGATGCCATAGGCCCAGTGCAGGCCGGTGTTGAACCATTGCGGCGAGTTCGGCGCGACCATCTGCATGGCGAGCATGTAGCGGAGCTCGTCGAAGAAGGCCTGGGCATCTTCCTCGGTCGAGAAATACTTGCCCTTCCAGCCCCAATAGGTCCAGCAGCCGGCGAGGCGATCGAACACCTGTTTTGCGCTGAGCTCGCTGACATAGCGCTCTTTCTCAGGCAGGACAGAAAGCGCCTCGGTGTCGGGCACGGAGCGCCACAGGAAGGAGGGGACGGATTCCTCTTCGACCTTCTTCAGGCGCGCGGCGACGCCGGCCTTGCGGAAATATTTCTGGGCGAGGACGTCGGAGGCGACCTGCGACCATTCGGTCGGCACCTCGACGTTCTCCAGCTTGAACACGACCGAACCGTCGGGATTGCGAATCTCCGACGTGGTCAGCCGGAAATCGATTCCCGCATAAGGTGACTGTCCCGAAGTGGTGTGGCGCCGCTCAATCCGCATGGTCTTGCCCCGTCCTTAATCTTTGACCGAACCGCCTCCGTTCAGGCGTTCCGGTCGACATTTCGCTTCGCGAGTCCTTTTGGCCGTTCGGCCTCGGGCATCGCAGTTCAGCCGGTGAACCCGGCCCTTGTTCTCCCGACGCGATTGCTCGGTGCGCGCACCTCACATCCGCCGGCATGTCCAGGCCCATCCGCCCCCAAGGGAATGAGCCCGACATGCGTTCAACGCCCCGCCGTCACTTCAACCGTTGCCATGCGAGCCTGTTGCCGGCCCGTTCTGGCGCCCGAAACGTCCTCCATCAAAGGGCAGACAAGCCCTCATCCGCTGCCTTTGGCTGGCGGGCGGAGTGTTGATTTGCGAGACCCTTTGGGGGAGTGCCGGCGGGACGCAAACTCACTCGCGCCGAACGGACCGAAAGCTAGGACTCTCCGTTGCGCCCGTCAAGAACTAGTGCGAGTTCCTGAATCAAATACTAAATATGGTGGATTGTGGGGGATAACAGGGGTCTCGGCCGCGCCTGCTGTGGAGCCAAGTATCAGTGAGTCCTCAGGGATTCCCAACCAAAAAAATTTGCATGCCGCACTGTTCGCAACTCTTCATCCCGCTGTTCACAGGGCAGGTATATTTTTGGCCGATGGGATTGCGTCAGCGGGACTCACGTAGCCCTACGGAAGGTGAGGGCAGGCATGCCCCCCGAGGTGGTGGTTTGCGCAGCGAATCCGCGCCAAGCTGACCTTCGATTTTGCCGGACCAACCCCATGCATGATTCGACCCGCCGGGATGCGCGGCCGCGCATCGCCCCGGCCGGACTGATGTTCCTCGCGATCACCTCGATCGGCTGGGGCTTCAACTGGCCGGTGACGAAATTCCTGCTCGCCGAGCTGCCGCCGCTGACGCTGCGCGGGGTCACCGGCGTGCTCGGCGCGGTGCTGCTGGCGCTGCTCGCGGTCGTGCGACGGCAGAGCCTGCGGGTCGAGGGCGTGGTCTGGCCGCGCTTACTGACCGCCGCGGTGCTCAACGTCACCGGCTGGATGGTGCTGATGGGTCTGGCGCTGCTCTGGCTGCCGGCGAGCGAGGCGGCGCTGATCGCCTACACCATGCCGGTCTGGGCCTCGATCATCGCCTGGCCTGTGTTGGGTGAGCGGCCAACGGTCCTGCGCACGCTTGGGCTGGCGATGGCTTTTGCCGGCCTTGCCTCGATCATGGGCGGCAACGGCATCGCCGCCAGCGCGGAAAAGCTGCCGGGCATCATCATGGCGCTGTGCGGCGCCTTCGGCTTTGCCGTCGGCACGGTGTTCTCGAAAAAGTACCCGATCCGCCTGCCGCCGATCACGGCGGCGGCCTGGCAGATCGGCATCGGCTGCCTGCCGATCTCGATCATCGGCCTCCTGGTCGAGACCACGCATCTGTCGCGGGTGACGCCGCTCGGCTGGTGGCTCTTGGTCTACTCGACCGTGGTGCAGTTCTGCATCGCCTATGTCAGCTGGTTCGCCGCGCTCGCGCGCCTGCCGGCCTCTATCGCCGCGATCGGCACCATGGCCGTGCCGGTCATCGGCGTCGTCGCCTCGGCGATCGCGCTCGGCGAGCCGCTTGGCGCGGGCCAGATCGCCGCGCTGATCTTCACGCTGGCCGCCGTGGTGCTGGCGACGCGCTAATTTTGGTTGCCGCGATCCCGCCGCCCAGCGCCTTTCGGATCATCTCCGCGAGCTGGTTACGGCGGTAGGGTTTCGTCAGCAGCAACACGCCGTCGTCGAGCTTGCCGTGGTGGACGATGGCGTTGTCGGTATAGCCGGAGGTGTAGAGCACCTTCAGGCCGGGCCGGCGCTTGGCCACCTCCTCGGCGAGCTCGCGGCCGCTCATGCCGCCGGGAATGACGACGTCGGTGAAGAGCAGATCGAACGGCTGGCCGGCCTCGATCAATTGCAGTGCGGCGCGGCTGTCGGGCGCGGCCACCGTCTTGTAACCGAGGCTCTGCAGCTGCGCGGTGACGAAGTTGCGCACCAAGGTGTCGTCCTCGACCACGAAGATGGTCTCGGCGCCGCCTTGGGCCTGCGGCGCGACGGGAGTGGCCACATCAACCGTGCCTTCGCCCGGCGGCAGATAGAGCTTGATCGTGGTGCCGTAGCCTTCTTCGCTGTAGATCTTGATATGGCCGCCAGACTGCTTGACGAAGCCGTAGACCATGGACAGCCCAAGGCCCGAGCCCTTGCCGACTTCCTTGGTGGTGAAGAACGGCTCGAATGCCTTCTGCTGGACCTCGGCCGGCATGCCGGTGCCGGTGTCGCTGACGGCGAGCATCACGTAAGGGCCGGGCCGGACGTCCGGATTGTTCTGCGCATAGGCCTCGTCGAGCTCGACCCGGTGGGCCTCGAACAGCAACTTGCCGCCGTTCGGCATGGCGTCACGAGCGTTGATCGCCATGTTGAGCACGGCATTGGTGAGCCGGGACGGATCGATATGCGCCGTCATCGGCCCCTGTTCCAGCACGGTCTCGATCTGGATCTGCTCCCCGAGAGTGGGGCGCAGGAGCTTTGCGATATCCGCGACCGCGGCGCTGATCTCGACGTTGCGCGGCTGCAGCGGCTGCCTGCGCGCGAACGCCAGCAGATGCTGGATGAGGTCGGCGCAGCGCTCTGCGGCATCGTCGATCAGCCGCGCCCTGCGCTGGAGCTCGGGCTGGTCCTTCAGGCTCGCCACCAGCGTCTCCGTGTTGCCGGAGATCACGGTCAGCATGTTGTTGAAGTCGTGCGCGACGCCGCCGGTCAGCTTGCCGATGGCATCCAGCTTCTGCGACTGATAGAGTTGGCGCTCGGTCTCCCGCGAGGTGGTGGCGTCGTGATAGACCAGCACAGCGCCGGAGATATTACCTTGCCCATCCCGCATCGGCCGGCCGCTGATCATGAGATGGCGGGGAGAATTGTCGCTGTGCGGGCGGACGATCATCTCCAGCTCTTCGAACTGCTCGCCGCGCAGCACGCGCGTCGACGGCAGCTCGTCGGCCTTCAGCGGCGTGACGCCGTCGCCGTGAAACACATCGGACAGCGCGCGCAGATTGCGCAAATTCATGCCGGCACGATGCAACAACATGCGCTCGGCGGCCGGATTGGATAGCAGGACGGTGCCCTCGGCATCGATAACCAGCACCGCCTCCGCCATGCTGCGAAACGTGCTCTGGAGCACGTTGACCGACAGGCGCAGCTCGTCATGGGCTGCGACCAGATGCTCGGTGCGCTCGGCCACCGCTGCCTCGAGCGCCTCCTTGGCGGCCGTGGTCTCGGTCAGCGTGCTCTGGAGCGCGACAGTGGTCCGCCGGCTCTCGCGCATCACCAGCGCGACAAGGAGCAGGATCAGCACGGCGCCCGCAACGTCGATGCCGAGCAGCACGATGCCGGTGCGGCGCGAATCCTGGGAGCGCGCGGTGAGCAGGCGTTCTTCCTCGGCGCTCAGATGGTCGAGATTGCGCATCACCGTGTCCATGAGGCCGCGGCCCTCGGCCTTGCCGTTAAGTGCGGCAATGCCGGCCTGATCGTTCTCAGTGCGCAGGCGCATCGCCGCGGCGGCGATCTCGATCCGGCGCAGCGCCAGCGGCTCCGTGCCCTCCAGCAGCGCGACCTGATCCGGATGGTCGCGCACGTCGCGCTTGAGCTCGGCGAGGGCCGGCGCGATCCGGGCGCGGACTGCCTGGAACTCATCGCTGAAACCCGCGCTGCGATAGAGCTCGTAGCCGCGCGCGGCGCCCTCGGCACGGCGCAGCAGCACGCGCAGGTCGGAGATCTTCTTCTGCACCTGGACGGCGTGGTTGACCCAGGCCGCATCGGACCGCGACTTGAAGTCGAGGGCGATCGAGGCTGCGGTGATGATCAGGAGGATGGCAAGTCCAGCACCGAGAATGACGCGCTGCGTTGGGATCAAGGGGCTTCTTTCTTGTCCTTCGGCTGTGCGCTCTCGGCGGCACCGGCGAGGCATTCCCGGATCGTGGTCAGCAGCGCGTCCGGGGTGAACGGCTTGCGCAGGCAGCGGGTCGCGCCGAGCTCCAGCGCCATGCGGAGAAAGTCGGGGGAAGGCGAGGCGGATGAGGCGAAGGCGTAGCCGGACATCGCGATCAGCGGCGTGGCCGGCGCGCGCTCGTGAAAGATGCGGATGGACTCGAAGCCGCGCATGTGCGGCATGAAGATGTCGACCAGCATCGCGTCGAAAGCCTGTGTTTCGAGCGCAGCCAATCCCGTTTCTCCGCCGTCGGTCAGCGTGACGTCGAAGCCCTGACGTTGGAGGAGGACTTCGATGGTCGCGCCGACCATCGGATCGTCATCAACCACGAGAATACGCGGCATGACACTTCCCAGCAATCGAGGTCCCCACTGTGATGGTGATATCCGCGAATCGTGGGTCGGGTCAATTTTGGATTGGATGGCAATTGATATGCACGGCGCGGTGAATAAAGGTCCATTTGAATGAAGCGTGATCCGAAAGTGGCGCGAAGCAAGTGAAGCGCACGACCAATACGAGAAAAGCGCCGCATCGCTGCGACGCCTTTTACTTCAAATGCCACAGATCGGCTTACGGGCAGGGATGCCGCTGGCTGTCATAGCCGAGATACGTACCCGAGGCCGGGTCGTACGACTTGTAGCGCTGCGCGCAATAAGCGTACGAGTCGCCGCCGCTGTCTGGCACCACGGCCACTGTCGGCTCATCATAATAGCTGTCGTAGTAATAGGGGTCATCGTAATAGCCATAGCCGCCGCCGTAATAGGCGTACGAGCCGAGGCCGCCGATCGCCGCACCTGCCGCGAAGCCGGGCCAGAAGCCGCCGCCGCGCCGATGATGCCAGTGGCGACCGCTCCAGTTGCTCCCGCCCTGCCAGTTGCCCGCGGTTGCGACGCTGCGGCTGCCGCTGAAGGACGGCGACATCGCGGGGCGGCTCACCGTGCCGGCCGCGAAACTGCCACCGCTGGGACGCATCGCAGTGCCGGCCGCGAAACCGCCGCCGCTCGGACGAACCGCTGCACCGGCCCCGAAATTGCCGCCACCGCCATGGAACGCGGCGCCGCCGCCGCCCATGCGTGCACCGCCTCCGCCGAAATGAGCACCGCCGCCACCGCCGCCACCGCCGACATGGGCGCCGCCCGCTCCGACCACGGCGGCACGACTCTGCGCGAAACTCGGGCTCGCCAAGGGAAGAACCAACGCCATCGCCGCGGCAGCACTCAGGTATTTCAGACTGTTCATGGTCAAACTCCTTTCCCGGAAGCAAACCCTATGAAAGCGCTGGGGTTCCTGGGATCACGCCGGTTTGCGTGCGAAAGAGAGCTTCAGCCGCTGCCGCTGTACCCGGGATGAATGGATCGCGGCCGCTTTGCGGCAGATCTTGCTCGGTAGCCGGATCTGCGGAGGCACCGACGCACCCTCCGAACTGGACATTTCGCCGTTCGGATGGCATCAGGACCCGAGGAAGCAGGGCCCTTGCCGCATGAAACAATTCTTTCTCAAGTTCTTCACCTGGTGGAATGGCCAGACGTTTGGCACCCAGCTCTGGACCAAACGGTACGGCGAGCTGGTCGGCCAGGACGAGCAGGGCAATCTCTATTATCGCACCCGCGGCGGGGCGATTGATCCGACGCTCGGCTTCGAGCGGCGCTGGGTCGTCTATAACGGCTATGCCGAAGCGAGCCGCATCCCGCCGTCCTGGCACGGCTGGATCCATCACGTCGTCGATGTGCCGCCGACCGAGACCAACTATCAGCCGCGCGAGTGGGAAAAGCCGCACCAGCCGAATCTCACCGGTACGCCGAAGGCCTACCGTCCTTCGGGCTCGACCCTTGCCAGCGGGCGGCGGCCGAAGGCGACCGGCGACTATCAGCCCTGGACCCCGGCCAACTGAGCGTCTGCCCGGACGCGAATCTTTATCGCGACATTGGATGCACGCGCATCCGTTTCGCGCCGCTGGGGACAACGGGAACAGCGGGGATGCCGCCTGCGCCGGCGTTGCGCTCACGCCAGCGATGCGGCTCAATGGTCCCATCTTACGGAGATGGGAGACCATCGCGTTCGGTTCGGGCAACAGTTCGCGACTGTCCCGAGATGCAGCGGCCGCCGACCAGGACTCGATCGCGGAGATAGGCCCCCGGTCTGGAAGTTCGAAATCGCCCGATGGAATGTGCAGCCGCCGTAAGACAGGAAAGGCCGCTTGGGAAACCGAGCGGCCTTTTTCTTTGGGGGACCAGCACGAAGGTCACGTGCCCCAGACGCAGCGCAGCGCCACATGTTGGCCGCGTCGGGGACGCGAGAGCGCAGGCTACGCCATCCGCTCCGCTGCGCGCTTCACCGCCTCGAGCCGCCGCGCCTGGTTTTGCGCGCCGCGTTCGCGGAGCAGGGCCAGCACCTCGGCAGGCGCGGTGACGGGCGAGCCTGAATTGAACGGCGGGGCGGGATTGTATTCCATCTGGAGCTGGATTGCTTCCGCTGTGGTGCGGTCGACCAGGATCGAGACCAGCGTCAGCGCGAAATCAATGCCGGCGGTGACGCCGCCGCCGGTGATGCGGTTGCGGTCGATGCAGACGCGTGTCCTGGTCGGCGTTGCGCCGAACTGGCCGAGCATCTCCATCGCGCTCCAATGGGTGGCGGCGCGGTAGCCCTTCAATAGGCCGGCGGCGCCAAGCGCCAGTGATCCCGTGCAGACCGAGGTGACGTATTTGGCGCCTTCGGCCTGCCGGCGCAGGAAATCGAGCACCTCCTCGTCGTTGAGCAGGTCGTTGGTGCCGCCGCCGCCGGGCACACAGATGACGTCGAGTTGCGGGCAGTCGGCAAAGGTCATGGTCGGCGTCAGCGTCAGCACGGAATCGCTCGGCACGGGCTCGATCCGCTTCCAGATCAGGTGCAGCCTCGCGCCCGGAAGCATGGCGAACACCTGCAAGGGCCCGGTGAAGTCGAGCTGGGTGACGCGCGGAAACACCAGGAGTCCGATCTGGAGCGGTGACGACATGGGAGCCTCCGAGAATGAGCTTGACGCCGGCAGGATCGCATGGTGCCCTTCCGTCCGAAATGACGTAATTCCCTCAGTTTCGGACATGACTATGATCGGCATCCTGATCTTCCCGGATTTCCAGTTGCTCGACGCGGCAGGCCCGATCTCGGCATTCGAGGTCGCGGCGCGCTGCACCGGCATGGCCCCAGGCATTCGCGTGCTGGCGGCGAAGGCGGGGCTCGTGCGCAGCTCGTCCGGGGTCGAGATGATGGCGCGCGATTTCAAGTCGGCGAATGCGATCACGACGCTGGTCGTGGCCGGCGGCGCGGGCGTCGCGGACGCCGCGCGCTGTGAGGTCACGCGCGCCTTCGTGCAGCGGCTGGCGCGGCGTGGCGTGCGGGTCGCCAGCGTCTGCTCGGGTGCCTATGTGCTGGCCGAAGCCGGCCTGCTCGATGGGCGCCGCGCCACCACTCATTGGGGGCGGACGCGCGATTTCGTCGCGCGATATCCCAAGGTGAAGTTCGAGCCGGACCAGATCTTCACCCGCGACGGCAATGTCTGGACCTCGGCAGGCATCTCCGCGGGCATCGATCTCGCGCTCGCGATGGTCACCGAGGACCACGGCGAAGAGATCGCGCAGCAGACCGCGCGCCAGCTCGTGCTCTATCACCGCCGTAGCGGCGGCCAGTCGCAATTCTCCTCGCTGCTGGAGCTGAAGGCGCCGAACGGCCGCTTCGGCGCACTGTTGTCCTGGGCGCGCGAAAATCTCGACGCGCCGCTGACGGTGGAGGACCTTGCCGATCGCGCCGGCATGAGCGCGCGACATTTCGCCCGTGCCTTTGCCGCCGAGACCGGCACGACGCCGTCCAAGGCGATCGAGCGGTTGCGGCTCGAAGCGGCACGCGAGCGCGTGCAGTCCTCGCGCGAGGCGATCGAGCTCGTCGCGGAAGTGACCGGATTCGGCGACCCCGAGCGAATGCGGCGCGCCTTCATCCGCTCCTTCGGCCAGCCGCCACAGGCGCTGCGGCGCGCGGCACGGGCAGGTTAGAGCGCGCGAGGGCGAGGCCTTGCCCTGCGGTCCAACGCATCGGCATTTGAAAGGCGACGGATACCGTGCCTGAGACGTCGGCGCGAGTTCTCGAAGACGTGCGGAAAGTTTGCGGCCGTCACGCCGCCGGCGCTGCCGTCGACGTCCTCGAGATTGAGTCACCGATCAGGCGGCGCGCCAGCCTCGCTTCCGCCTGGTGTGGCCCCGGGCGCTTCGTTCCCTCAACTGCGCAACAGCACCGCTTCGCGCAGCGCGCGGCTCGAGCTTAAGACAGAGCCGATTCCCAGGACCATCAGCAGCAAGCCCAGCCAGGTTGCTGTCCAGCCCTTTCCTCCATCGCCCGCCTCCGCAGGGGGCATGGCCACCGGAATAGCCGGTGGCACCGAGGCGGCGGCCGCGTCGCGTACCGCCGCCTCGGGCTTCTCCACGTCAATTTGGAACGGCACGGCATGTTCGGACGTGAACCGGCCGGTGGGAAGATTGGTGACAGGTGCGGCTGGCATCACGGCCGTCGTGCCAGTGCCGACAACGAGAGCGGCATCAGCTACCCTGACTTCGCGTGCAGGCGGCGGCGGCTGGACCCCCTCTGCCGGTGCGGAGCGTTGCAACTCCGCGCGTGCATCAACCACCGGGCTCCGCCTGAGCCGCGCGGCATCGTTCTGGTCGGGATTGGCGCCGCGGTTGGCCGCGCGACGATGTGCCGGCTTTTGCACCCTCGTGACACCCTCGGCCAGGAACCAACATTTGCGATGGCCGTCCCGCCGATAGACCCAGTGTTGGCCCGCGCCGGGCGAGTCGCCGGGCCGCGGCAAGCATTCCGCTTGCACGGGAGGGCTTGCTGCGGGCTCGCGCGAAGCGTTACCGAAAAAATCGGCAAAAGGGTTGGAAAACGCAGGTGTCGCTGCAAGAGCTCCAACAAGAACTAAACTCGTCAAGCAAAGCCGCAAATAACCGGACATCGAAAACTCCCGGTGTTGCGCCCCCCTACCAGTTCGACCCTTCGCGGCAAGATGGGCCGCGATGCGGCTCAAATCTGGCAGCGCCATGGATTCATTGTGTGCCCGCTGCGAGATCCTGAGCCGAATCCGAACGCGCTCCCAGCAGCTCACGCTTGCAAAATGCAGTGGCTAGTTCATGTGGTTGAGCCCCTCTTGCCGCCAGGCGGGTGGGCTAAATAGGTCAGCGGAAATGGCGCACTGAAGCGCATCAGGATTTGATTGCAGCGCTTGCGGACAGGTCGAGAATGCCCCGGGCTCACCCATCCACGGAGATGCGCTGTCTCATCCGAGACGTTTGTCCGTGCTTTGGATATTGCGAATTAATCTTCGGCTCACAGCAAATCGTTTGAAGGCTAATGATCGCCGGTATAGCATGAGCTTTTAAAGGGGTTTGAACGTGCCGCCTTCGTTAATGTGCACTCAGCCCGCGGCATGCCACCTCGTCCCAGAAGTCAAGGCATCATGTCATCTTCCAACCGGATTGCGCTCTTCATCGACGGAGCCAATCTCTATGCCACGGCCAAGACGCTCGGCTTCGACATCGATTACAAGCGCCTGCTGAAGGAATTTCAGAGCCAGGGGACGTTGCTGCGGGCGTTCTATTACACCGCCATCATCGAGGATCAGGAATACTCCTCGATCCGTCCCCTGACCGACTGGCTCGACTACAACGGCTACACTGTCGTGACCAAGGCAACCAAGGAATTCATCGACGCCTCCGGCCGCCGCAAGGTCAAGGGCAACATGGACATCGAGCTCGCCGTGGATGCCATGGAGCTCGCCGAGCATATCGACCAGATGGTGCTGTTCTCGGGTGACGGCAATTTCCGCTCCCTGGTCGAGGCCGTCCAGCGCCGCGGCGTGCGGGTCACCGTGGTCTCCACCATTGCCAGCCAGCCGCCGATGATCGCCGACGAGCTGCGCCGCCAGGCCGACGTCTTTACCGACCTCCTCGAGCTGCAATCCAAGCTCGGCCGCGACCCGTCTGACCGCCCGGCACCTCGCGAGCGCGAGTTGCGCTATCGCCCGGCACCAGGTCAGACCATCGCGGGACCCAAGGGAAACTTGCTCGAGGAGTGAGCCCCGAACGAGACCGCTGGTGGAATGGCCGCCGGTAAGGCTCGGGTGCCGACGCACGTGGTCGTTCTTCGAGCTGGGCGCAGAGATGAGCATGGCGAATAAGCCCGGCATTTGCGCCGGGCTAAATCGCCAATAAGATTCAGGTTCTCAGCAACGGATCAATTAGAAAGGAGTTCGCGGGTGGCAGTCGGTTCGGTTTCTGACACTGGGATGCTCGCTCACGAGCTTGCATAGCTGTGTTGCCGCCCGGCACGCTCCGGCGGGGAGGCCCGATTGGGCGGAGATGCGCAATCGGCGCGCAACACGACCTAGTACTGAAGCATTCGAAATTGATGTGAAGCCAAAAGCGAAAATAGTTCACGCGTGGCACGCTGTCGGAACCTAATTAACTGCGACAAAATAACAAATTTAGTTATGTTCGATAATCGTGATGACTCCACCATAAAATAAAAAAATATGTTGGGGAAAACACGGGAGGTTGGAATGGAAGCTGCCCGCCGCTTTCGCGCAATGGCGTCACTTTGCCGGCAAACTGCCGCGCTTTACCCTGAGAGAAGCTGGAAATTGCTCGCAGAGGCAGAGTACTGGGAGCATCTGGCGACTGCAGCTTTAGCTCACTGAGTTTCGGCCTCGCGAATATTCACTTCCTTGGTGTTCTTGATGTTTTCGTCGACTTCTGAGTTCAAATCATATTCTGAGGCAGCGATGTCCAGCACTGATCAGGTTTATACTTGCGCTGTCCTGCGCGAACGTTTGCAAGCGATTGTGGCGGAGCTTAGAGAAGTGGAGACGCTTCGAAGAAGGCTCCGAAACGTAGAAGCGAGAACAATCAGCCGAAGACGGCGTGCCAAAGTGGGCCGCAGAGCAAGAGCCGTTTGAGGACGCTCAGTCATCGAAACATTGAGGGGGCGCGGGATACGCTCCGCCGGCGGCCTGCGAATTAAGGATCTAAGCAGGTTATATACGATTTAAACACTTAAACAGTGGCCGCGTTAACTGGCATTGTAGCTGAATGCTGCACTGAACGTCTGATTCGGCGTACAGAGGACATTCGCAGCGTGGGACCCCCGTCCGATTGCGCTCGAAAAGCAGACATCCGGAATTATGCGTTGCTTAAGTAGCGCTACTTGCCGTCGCCCCGTCGGAAGTATTTGCGCGCGCGGTCAATCGCCGCGCGATCGGCATCAGCATGTACGGCGCAAGATGAATCGGAAACTGCGTCAGCGCGAAATAGAGCCAGGTCGTCGCCGGCAGCGCGCCGGCGGTTGCTGCCAGCATCAGGCCCAGATTGCGCTGGGAGACCATTAGGCCGATCGCGAAGGCGCGCTCGGTGCCGATGCGACGGAAGATCAGCGTCGTCACGGCGAGCAGCGTGAAGTAGACCATAAACGCGAGCAGCGCGACGGCGATCGTGAACAGGGGATCGGCGATGAGGTCGGTGGCGACGTCGCCCATCACCGCAGAGGCGAACACCAGCAGGATAACGATGTTGAGGCCGTCGATCGGCCGCTTGTGGCGCTGGATCGTCTCGGTGCCGAACAGGCGACGGATGATCGTCGCGGCAAGCAGCGAGGCAGCGAGGATGCCGAGCAGCTTGAGGCCGAGCGTCAGCGGCCAGATGCTGAGCATGACGCCGAGAAAGAGGCTCGCGAACAGGGACGCCGTGAAGGGCACGAGCGCGGTCGAGGTCACCAGCGTGACCAGCACCAAGGTGGCATCAAGGCCCATCAGCGCGGCGAGCGCCGGCGAGGCCATCATCGGCGAGGCCGTGCCCTGGAGCATCAGTGCAAGCGCAAGGCCGGGCGAGCTAGTGGTGAGCCCGCTCACGTAAGCGGCGAGGGCGACGATCAGCGGCACTCCGATCGTGGTCCAGGCGGTGGCAGCCGCGACCAGCGCCGGCCGGCGCAGATGTCCGTACAGCGCCACGAGATCGACGCGCATGAAGGAGATGCAGAGCAGAAAGAAGATCGCCTCGGTGACATAGGGGCGCAGGAGCGCGCCGAGCGGCGGCACGGCGACGGCGATGAACACGATGGCCGCCACCGCGCGGGTGCCCTGGCCGCCGAGCCATGTCAGCCCGCGCAGGGGGAGGGCGAAGAGGGATCGAAGATGAGAGGCCATGCAAACGGCGTTCAGCCCAATCCCTTCAACCACGCGCCGATCTCGCGCGCGGCGACATTGGCCTCTCGCAGCAATTTTCCCATGGTGAAGAAGCCATGGAATTGGCCGGGATAATGCTTGTAAGTGACGGGCACGCCGGCCTGCTTGAGGCGCGCGGCGTACTCGGCGCCTTCGTCGCGCAGGGGATCGGCACCGGCGGTGAGTACGTAGGCCGGCGGCAGGCCGGCAAGGCTCGTCGCGCCCGCCGGCGAGGCGCGCCAGTCATGGATGTCGGCGGCGCCATTGAGATAGTGGTCGCGAAACCAGCGGATCACCGAATGGGTCAGCAGCACGCTGGTCTCGGGCTCGCTGTGGGAGCCGTGCGTCATGGCGAAATCGGTCGCCGGATAGATCAGCACCTGTCCTGCGAGGGCGGGACCGTTGCCGTGGCGCGCGGCGAGCGCCACGACCGCGGCGAGATTGCCGCCCGCGCTGTCGCCGCCGATCGAGAGGCGCGAGGCGTCGATACCGAGCTCGCGCGCATTGGCGGCGACCCATCCGGTCGCGGCGATAGCGTCCTCGGGTGCGGCGGGAAACTTGTGCTCAGGCGCAAGGCGGTAGTCGACCGAGATCACGATCAGCGCGCCCTCGACCGCGAGCTGGCGGCAGACAACGTCGTGGGAATCGAGATCGCCAATCACCCAGCCGCCGCCATGGAAGAACACGAGCGCCGGCGACAGGCCGTCGTGCCGGCGCGGCTCGTTTGGCACGTAGAGGCGCGCAGGGATCACCCCATGCGGCGCTGGGATCGCGAGCTCTGCGACGCGGGCGAGCTCCGGCGGCTCGGGGTTGGTGGCAAAGCGCGCCTGCGAATAATAGGCGCGCGCCTCCGGTGCGGTCAGGGTCTCGTAGGCCGGGCGGCCGGCCTGCTGGAAGGCCTTGTAGACGGCAGCAGCATCGGGATCGAGCACAACGGGCATGGGCAGAGGCCTTCTGGGTTTCCAGTTCTGGTTGGACGTCGTTTTCGCACGGCGATGCCCGCCTGCCGGGAAGGGGGTGTCTTCCGACTATCCCATCCGGAAGCCGGTCTGGCCAGTCGGCGCCGGGGCGGGGCAGGGATGCCGCCCTTCCCCCGCCGTATTCGCCGTGTTAACCGGAGGGCCTGCGAGCGGCGGTATCCCCTAAATGTCCAACGAGCCCGATTCGCTGTTGAAGCCGCGCGAGATGTTCAAAACCTTTTCCCTGACAGGCCTTGCGGCACTGCTGGCCGCCACCGTGTTGACGGTTGCGACGCCTGCGCAGGCGCAGATCGGCACGATCTTCTCCGATCCGCCGCCGCTGCGGCCGCCCGGCAACATTCCGCGCGGCCAGCCGCAGCCGCAGCAGATCCCCGATGACGACGAAGAGGTGCCGGAGCTGCCGCCGCAGGGTCGCGTGCTCCCGTCGCGCCCGATGCCGCCGCCTCCGGGCCGGCAGGGGAACGTGATGCCGGGGCCGGTCGAGACCCAGCCTCTGGCGCCGCCGCCGGGCTCGACCGTGGCTCCGCCGAACCAGCCGCCATCCGCGGCGATCGCTCCGCCCGGTCCGCAAGGTGCCCCAGGTGGGCCCGGTCAGCGCCAGCCGCAGCAGAAGGGCGCAGTCCCGCAGGCGCCGGCGAGCCTCCAGCCGGGCGACGAGGTCGTCACCGAGCCGCCGGCCCAGAAGATCGTGAACAAGAAGGCGACCTTCTCCGGTCTCGACAAGATCACCGGACGCATTATCAATTTCGACGAGGAGATCGGCGAGACCGTCCAGTTCGGCGCGCTGCGGGTCAAGACCGACGCGTGCTATACGCGGCCGGCAACGGAGGCCACCAACACCGACGCGTTCGTCGAGGTCGACGAGATCACCTTGCAGGGCGAGGTGAAGCGCATCTTCTCGGGCTGGATGTATGCCGCAAGCCCCGGTCTGCACGGCGTCGAGCACCCGATCTACGACATCTGGCTCACCGACTGCAAAGAACCGCAGCAGACCATTGCGACCGCAGCGCCGGATCCCGCGGCCAAGCCGGCCCCGCCACCGCCTGCGCAGAAGAAGGCTGCGCCGAAGCAGGCCGTGCAGCAGCGTCCGCCGCAGCCCTTGCCGCCACCTCCGCAACAGCAGCCCGCGCCGCCACCGCCGCCGCCACAGCAGCAGCCGGGCCTGTTCAATTTCCCGGGCTTCAGCCGGTAAACTCAGTGATTATTGCCGCGAGGCGATGATATCGAGCGCGCGTGCGCCCGGGATCGGTTCGCCCGCAGAGAGCCTCAGGAAATCGCCGGGCTCGCCTGCGAGCGCCTTGTCGAGCAGCGCGGTGTAGCGCCGCCGCGAAATCTCGACCGCGCCGAAGCTCTTCAAGTGCTCGGTGACATATTGCGTGTCGAGCAGCTCGAAGCCGCCATGGATGAGCCGCGCGACCAGATGCACCAGCGCGACCTTCGAGGCGTCGCGCGCGGTGTGGAACATGCTCTCGCCGAAGAAGGCGCGGCCCAAGCTGACGCCGTAGAGCCCGCCGACGAGGTCGTCGCCCTGCCAAGCCTCGACGCTATGGCAATGGCCGAGCTCGTACAGGCCGCCATAGAGATCGCGGATGCGCTTGTTGATCCAGGTGTCCTCGCGCCCGGCCTGCGGCGCCGCGCAGCCGGCGATGGTCGCCTTGAACGCGGTGTTGACGGTCACGCGAAACGTATCCGAGCGCACCGTGCGCGCGAGGCGCGAGGCGACGCGAAATCCCTCCAGCGGGATCACGCCGCGCAGCTCCGGCTCGACCCAGAACAGGGTCGGATCGTCGGCGCTTTCCGCCATCGGAAAGATGCCGCAGGCATAGGCACGCAACAGCACGGCCGGCGTGATTTCAGACGAGGCAGAGTCGCGAGACGTCATGGCGCGCGACAATAGCAGGATCGCAATGCGGTTGCGATGGGTGACGCAAAGCCTCGCGCCCGTCAGCCCGCTGCGGCGTGGTTGGTCTTACCGGGGGCCGTGGGTACGCGGCGGAACCTGAGCACGATGCGGGTCCCGGAATGGGCGGGATCACGCTCCACGGAGGCGTCGAGCTTGGCGGCCATGGCCGCGACGATGCGCTGGCCCATGCCGGTGGAGCGCGGATCCGCCTTGCCGTTGTCGCCGACGCCATCGTCGGTAATCGACAGCAGGAGATCGTCGCTGTGCGAGATCAGCTCGACATGGATCGGGCCGGCGCCATCGGGATAGGCATATTTCACCGCATTCATCACCAGCTCGTTGACGATGATGCCGACGGCGACGGCGCGGTCCGGATCGATCTCGATCGGCTCGGCCTTCAGCGTCAGGCGCGACATCCGGTTGCCTTCGGCCGAGCGCCTGAGATCCTCGAGCAGCGAGTCCAGATACTGGTTCAGAACCACGCTCTTCAGGTCCTGCGAGGTGTAGAGGCGGCGGTGCACCTGCGCGACCGCGGCGACGCGACCCATGGCATTGGTCAGCGCCGCCTTGACCTCGTCCTGCGCGGCGGAGCTCGCCTGAAGGTGCAGCAGCGAGGCGATGATCTGGAGGGAGTTGCCGACGCGGTGGTTGACCTCGCGCAGCAGCAGCTCGCGTTCGGCGGCGAGCGCCGCGTAGCGGTCGCGCGAGGCGTGGATCTCGGCTTCGGCTTCCTCGCGTGCCCTCTGCAATTCGGCCTGGCGCAGCGCGCCTTCGGCGGCGACGTGGAGGAGCGGGATGAAATCGCCCTGGACGTCCTTGACCAGATAATCGGCCGCCCCGGCCTTCAGCGCGGTGACCGCGATGCTGGAATCCTGCGACGCGGTGACGAACACCACCGGGGGCGCGTCCGGGATCGCCATGATCTGCTCGAGCGTCTCCAGCCCGTCGAGGCCCGGCATGTACTGATCGAGTGCCACGACATCGATGCCGCCCTCGGCGCCCGCGCGGCGGATGCGCTCAAGGCCTTCCTCGCCGCTCGCGGCATGAACGACCCTGTAGCCGCGCCGCGTCAGGCCGCGATCGACCAGGCGCGCCAGCGCGTCGTCGTCGTCGATGTAGAGCAGTGTTGGCGTGTGCTGATTCATGTGGCGGCGGGCGGGACCTGGATGACCGAGAAGAACAGGCCGAGCTGCCGGATAGCATTGGCGAAGTTCTCGTAGTTGACCGGCTTAGTGACGTAGACGTTGCAGCCGAGCTCGTAGCAGCGCTTGATCTCCTGGGTATCATCGGTGGTGGTCAGCACCACCACGGGCGAAGCCTTCAGATATTTATTCTCCTTGATCTGCTTCAGGATGTCGATCCCGGTCATGTCGGGGAGGTTGAGGTCGAGCAGGATCAGGAGCGCATTGCCCTTCTGCACGAGCCCGGAGCCGTCGGCACCGAACAGGTGCCTCATCGCGTCCGTGCCGTTGGCAAAGGAGACGATCTCGTTGTTGACGCCGGACCTTCGGATATTGCGCTCGATCAGGCGGGCGTGGCCCTCGTCGTCCTCGATCATGATGATGGTAACTGGCTGAGTCATCGATCTGCGTTCCGGTTGCTCACGTTCCAGGCGATCGGCAGCGTGATCGTGAAGGTGCTGCCAGCGTTCAGTTCCGATGATACCGACATGGTGCCGCCGAGGCGACGCACAAGTGCACGCACATGTGCAAGACCGATGCCCTGGCCGGGCTTGTCCTGGGTTCCCGCGCGGCGGAACAGGTCGAATATCCGCTGGTGATCCTTCGGATCGATGCCACGGCCGTTGTCGCTGATCTCGAAGATCGCGTAGCCGAGTTTGGTGCGCCCGCGGATTCTGATCTCGCCGGGCACGCCGCTCTTCAGGTATTTGATCGCGTTGTCGATCAGGTTGGAGAAGATCTGCTCGAGCGCGAGGCGGTCGCTGACGAGGTTTGGCAAGGGCTCGACGTGAATCTCAGCCTGTGCCTCGGCGGCCTGGTGCGCCAGCGTCGACACGATGGCTCCGATCAGTTCGCTTGTATCGATTTTCACCGGCTGGAATTCGCGGCGGCCTTCGCGGGTGAGGTTGAGGATGGCGGAGATCAGCCGATCCATCTTGGCGATCGACGTCTTGATGAAGCCGAGCGCCTCGGAGAAGTCCTCCGAAAGCTGCTTGTCGGCGCCTTCGAGCACGATCTCGCCGGAAGCGGGCGGCGGCCCGTCGGCGGGGACATGGGTGAGACCGCCGATACGACGGAAAATGTCGCCGCCGAGCTCTTCGAGCTCGCTGGTAAAGCCCATGATGTTGACGAGTGGCGAGCGCAGATCATGGCTGATGATGTAGGCAAAGCGCTGAATCTCGTCATTGGCTTCGCGCAGGTCCGCGGTGCGCTCATCGACGACCGTCTCGAGGTTGGCATAGGCATCGCGCAGGCGGTTCTCGGCCTCGTCGCGGGCCCGCGCCGAGCGCCGCACCAGCCAGATTGAGATCATTGCCAGTAGCACGACGAGGCCGGAGCCAATGCCGGTCATCGATGCGGCGAGGGTCTGGCTGCGGTCGGAATTGACCGTACGGAGGCGGAACAGCCGTTCCTCTTCCTGAAGCATTCCGGTCGCGATTTCGGCGATCGCGGCCGTGGCGTCGGTAGAGGCGAACTCGCGAACCAGCGCTGTGGCCTTCTCCGGCTGATCCTGGCGGATGAAATCGATCTCCTGCGCCAATTGGCCGAGCCGCGTCTCGATCGCCGAGCTCAGCTTGTCGATGCTTTTGCGTTGTTCCGGATTATCGCCGATCAGGTGCGTAAGCCTGTCGAGGGCAGGTACGATGGCCGCTACAGCTTTGTCATGGTCGGCTTTGAAATCCGCCCCTCGCGTCAGCAGGTAGGCCCGGGCGGCGCTTTCGGCACGCCGGATTTCCAGCAGGAGGGCGTTAATCTGGTTCTCCGCCTCGATGGTGTGGATGACCCATTTGCTGTCATCCCTGGCCTTGTTGACGAGGTAAACGGAGCCGGCGCTGATCACGGTCAGCACCAAAAGGCCCGCCGAGAACAGCAGGATCTGCCAAAATGCGCGCCGTCGCTGCGCCCAAGCCTTCACGACGGTCTTAGGTTCAGCAGAATTCAAAACGCCCCCTTGGAACTGTCCCCGCGGTCCAGAACGCAATCAGGGCCAAACGGTTCCAGAAGCAGGAAGATTATCTGGGGGTAGGTTCCGCCTTGCCGGCCAGGTACTGTTCCAGCCAGTGGATGTGATAGTCGCCGTTGATGATGTCGTCCTCGCGCACCAGCGCGCGGAACAACGGCAGCGTGGTCTCGATGCCCTCGACAACCATCTCGTCCAGCGCCCGGCGCAGTCGCATCAGGCATTCGGCGCGGGTCTTGCCGTGCACGATCAACTTGCCGACCAGGGAATCGTAATAGGGCGGGATCGTGTAACCCTGGTAGACGGCGGAATCGATGCGGACGCCGAGGCCGCCGGGCGGGTGATATTGCAGGATCCGGCCGGGCGAGGGGCGGAAGGTTTGCGGATTTTCGGCGTTGATGCGGCACTCGATCGCGTGGCCGATGACCTGGACCTCGTCCTGCCGCGCCGGCAGATCCCCGCCCGCGGCGATGCGAATCTGCTCCAGCACGAGGTCGATATCGGTGATGCTCTCGGTGACGGGATGCTCGACCTGGATGCGGGTGTTCATCTCGATGAAGTAGAACTCGCCGTCCTCGAACAGGAATTCGATGGTCCCGACGCCGAGATATTTCATCTCGCGCATCGCTTTCGCGCAGGTCTCACCGATCTTGGCGCGCGCAGCCGCGGCAAGTACCGGCGAGGGGCCCTCTTCCCAGACCTTCTGGTGGCGGCGTTGCAGCGAGCAGTCGCGTTCGCCGAGATGAATGGCGCCGCCGCGGCCGTCGCCGAGGATCTGGATCTCGATGTGACGCGGCTTCTGGAGGTATTTTTCGAGGTAGACGGAGGCGTCACCAAAGGCGGACTTGGCTTCGTTGGCCGCTGTTGACAGCGCCACCTGGAGGTCGGTCTCGCTGTGGGCGACCTTCATGCCACGGCCGCCACCACCGGCCGCAGCCTTCACCAGCACGGGGAAGCCGATCTTCTTCGCGATCGAAAGCGCATCGTCATCGGGACCGACGGCGCCGTCGGAGCCGGGCACCACGGGGATGCCGAGGCGCTTGGCGGTCTTCTTGGCCTCGATCTTGTCGCCCATCAAGCGGATGTGCTCGGCCTTTGGGCCGATGAAATGCAGGTTGTGCTCTGCGAGGATTTCCGCAAAGCGCGCGTTCTCGGACAGGAAACCGTAGCCGGGATGCACCGCGTCCGCGCCGGTGATCTCGCAGGCCGCGAGCAGTGCGGGCACGTTGAGATAGCTGTCCTTCGAGGGTGGCGGCCCGATGCAAACGCTCTCATCCGACAGGCGCACATGCATGGCGTCGGCGTCGGCGGTGGAGTGCACCGCCACGGTCGCAATCCCGAGCTCCTTGCAAGCCCTGAGGATGCGAAGAGCGATCTCGCCGCGATTGGCTATGAGGATCTTGTCGAACATGATGTCCTTATGGGGACGGAAAGCGACAGGGCGGCAACCGCCCTCAACGTTATTCGATGATGACGAGCGGCTCGCCGTATTCGACCGGCTGGCCGTCCTCGACCAGGATCTGTGTCACCGTGCCGGCGCGCGGTGACGGGATCTGGTTCATCGTCTTCATGGCTTCGATGATCAGCAGCGTCTGGCCGACCGAGACCTTGGTGCCGATTTCGATGAACGGCTTGGCGCCGGGCTCCGGCGCCCAATAGGCGGTACCGACCATCGGCGAGGTCACGGCGCCGGGATGTTTCGACAGGTCGGTCGCGGCCGTTGCGGGCGCGGCGGCGGCCGGCTGCAGCGTGGCGGGAGTGGCCGCCACTGGCATCGGCATGGTTGCAGCAACGCTGACATTGCGGGCGACGCGCAGGCGCAGGCCCGCACGTTCGATCTCGATTTCGGTCAGGCTGGTCTCATCGAGCAGCAGGGCAAGCTCGCGAATGAGCGCGGAGTCCTCGCTGGAAAACTTTGCGGCTGCTTTGTCGTCTGGCTGGCGCGCCATGTTGTTTGATCCGAATGTTCTGTTGGAAAGGGGGCGTCAGGCTTTGGGTTTGATGCCGAGCTTGGCGGCAAGACCCTGGATGGCGAGGCGGTAGCCCTCGATGCCGAAGCCGCAGAGCGAGGCGAAGGCCGCGCGCGCGGTGTAGGAGTGATGACGGAAGCTCTCGCGGGCGTGGATGTTGGTCACGTGCACTTCGACCGTGGGAATCTGCACCGCGAGCAGTGCGTCATGGAGCGCGATCGAGGTGTGGGAGTAGCCGCCGGCATTGATGATGATGCCCTTCATCTTGCGCGCATGCGCCTCGTGGATGAAATCGATCAACTCGCCTTCGCGGTTGGACTGCCGGCAGTCGGCCTTGAGGCCGAAGCTCGCCGCCGTCTCTCGGCACAGTGCCTCGACGTCAGCCAGCGTCGCATGGCCATACTTTTCGGGCTCGCGCGTCCCCAGCATGTTGAGGTTCGGCCCGTTGAGGACGAGGATCGTGTCGGTTGCAGGTTCAGCCATTCCAATCCCGGGAGAGGTGCTTCGGCGTGGCGGGGTTATAGGTAACAAAGCGGGCGAGGGGAAGAGTTGAAGGGCCTCCCCGCTGGCTTCAAGGACCTCATCCAGTGGGCAAAAACCTGTGCGGAAGCTGCGGAAATTGCTTGTTAACCAGTCCAAAGCATGGCTGCCGGCCGAACGCAAAGGGGCGGGCATCGCTGCCCGCCCCTGAGGTTGCCGTGATCCGGTCTTAGACGTTCAGGACAGCCACGATCTCGTAGGTGTCCGGATTGATGATCACGATCTCATCGCGAACCAGGACGTACTTATAGGTCCGCCACTCCGGATAGATCGTCACGACCCGCGACGGCAGGGCGTGCAGCGTAATGCCCTCGCGCGGAATGCGGGTGCCGACCGACACCTGGAAGTTCACATTCGTCACGGGGGCGACACGCTCCTCGCGGATCACGGACGTGATCTGAGTCCGCTGCTCGGTCGAGAGTTTCGCAGCGGCGCCTGCCTGGCCGACCGTGGTCGAGGTCGAGCTCTGGCCCTGCGCGTTCTGGGTCGAGCTGGTGCCGGCCTGACCCTGCGCGTTCTGGGTGCTGCTGGTGCCGGTCTGACCCTGAGCATTCTGATTGGTGCTCGTGCCGGTGCCCGGACGGTTCTCGGCATTGTTGGTCGAGGTGCCGCTCTTGCTGCCCTCAGCCTTCATGTCCTTCTGGTCCTTGCTGCCGGATTTCGTCGAGTCCTTGCTCGTGTCCTGGCTCATGCTCTTGGACTTGTCCTGCTGGGACTTGTCCATCTGGCCCTGCGCGCGTTCGTCGGTGCGCTGGCCCTTGGTCGCGCCAGACTTATCCTCGGCCGCGTTCTTGTTCATTGCGCCGCCGGAGTGCTCGTCCTTCATCGCGCCGGAAGACTTGTCCTCAGAGCTTCGATCGGACTTCATGCTGGAGCCGCCGGCCTGGCCGACAGTTCCCTTCTCGGCGCCAGAGGACTCCTTGCCCATGGAGCCGCGCTCAGCGGCGCCGCCCGAGGGCTGCGAGTGCTGCATCTGCTGCGAGCCACCAGCGCCGCTATCGCGGCCCGTGGTGTTTTGTGCGTTCGCCAGACCGGTGCCCGCGACGAGTGCGACTGCGGCAACCGAGATCATAAAGCGGTTCAACATCGAAATTCTCCTCACGTGTTCTTTGCGTCATTGCCCGCGCCGACAACGAAAGGAGATTTGAGTTGTTCCGGAACTTCGCCTGTTCCGCAGCATTTGTTTCTTGAATACCAGATGAATGACCTTGCACGAAGGCGCCACTGTTCGGCGCACGGAAAAGGCCGGCTTTTCAGCCGGCCTTATTCCGTGTGCGAGTTGTGAAGGGCGCGATTGGCAAGTCGCCTCTTCAACAAGTCGCCTTGCCGCAGCGGGCAATGCCGATCTTTTCCCTGAGGCTTTCGACCCCGACGGCGCCGATCACGATCTGCTTGCCGATCACGTAGCTCGGCGTGCCGTTCATGCCCATCGCTTCGGCGAGCTTGAAATTCTCCTCGATGGTGGCGCGCACTTCGGGGCTGGCGATGTCCTTCTCGATTCTGGCGGTGTCGAGACCAGCCTCCTTGGCGGCCTGAATCGCGCGGGCCTTGTCCGCCGCGCCGCGACCGCTGAGCAGTCTCTGGTGGAAGTCGAGATATTTCTTGCCGGAGGGATCTTGCATGCGCACGGCGACGGCGACCTGGGCCGCCTCGACCGAGCCTTGGCTCAGCACGGGAAATTCCTTCAGCACGACCTTCAGCTTCGGATCGCTCTTCATGAGGTCAAGCATGTCGCCCATGGCGCGTTTGCAATAGCCGCAATTGTAGTCGAAGAATTCGACGAAGGCGACGTCGCCGTCCTTGTTGCCGAGCACGACTTGGCGCGGCGAGTTGAAGATCGCGTCGGCATTCTGCGCGATGCTGGCCTCGCGCTTCTGGGTTTCGGCCGCGGCCTGGCGCTTGCCGAGCTCGGCCATGGCCTCCTCGAGCACCTCGGGATGGCTGACGAGATAATTCTTGATGATCGCCTCGATGTCGGTGCGCTGGGCATCGGAGAAGCTGTCGGCCGACGCGGGCGCGGCTGCGCCGAACAAGGCGAGCGCAAACAGCGCGGGAGCTAGCAGGCGCAGCGAAGGCATGGGCAAATCCTCTTATCCAAGGCAGGTTTCGGTAAAACGTCGCGGCGGACTAAAGCTCGATGTCGTGACGTCGTGGTGTCGGGCGTCGATTGCGTTGCGTCAGTTGCGGGGCGGCTTGGCCGCCAAGATGTCGTCGGCCTTGACCCAGCCGGGTGTGCCGACAGCGAAACGGGTTTTCGCGCGCGTGGCGAGCTCGCGGGCGGTCTTGTTGTCACCGCGCAAGTAGGCGGCCTGCGCCGACGCGAGATCCGCCTCGGCATAATCTCCCTTTCGCCCATAGGCCATCGCGAGCTGGGTATAGCCGAGCGCGGCCTCGGGCTCTCGTGCCACCGCGGCGCGGAGAATCCGAACGGCGTCGTCGGTGTAGGCCTTATTATCGGTTCCAACCAGAGCCTGCCCAAGTAACATCTCGATGAGGGGTGCATTGTTCGAAAGCTGCACCGCCTTGCGCAGGGGAGCTATCGCCTCGGCGGGCTTGCCGCTCTCCAGCAAGGCCTGCCCGCGCACCTCGTAGAAATACGGATTGTTCGGCTGGACCTGGATCAGCGCGTCGATCTGGGTGAGCGCGCTGCGCAAGTCCCCATGCAGATAGGTGCTGATGGCACGGGCATAGCGCGCCGGCATGCTGTCGTTGGTCTGGGGATAGCGGCGGTACACCGTCTCTGGCCGCTCCATGAACGCCGAGATCTTGGCGCGCACCATGTCATGGCGGAGCTGGAGCGCGGGATCGTCCTTCTTGTCCCAATAGGGGCTTGAGCTTGCGAACTCCTGGAGCGAGGCGACGCGCTCGGCCGGCATCGGATGCGACTGCAGATAGGGATCGGCGCCGCGCGCGGCGAACAGGCTCTCGCTGGTGAAGCGCTTGAAGGTCTCGTACATGCCCTTCGGCGACTGCCCCGTCGCGGTGAGGAATTTCACGCCGGCACGGTCGGCGTTCTCCTCCTGCTGGCGCTGATAGGACAGCAGCGTGCGGCGGATCATCTCCTGCGGGCCGGCGATCGCGGCCGCGCCGGCATTGGCAAGGCCGTTGTTGCCGGCGCTCGAGCTGCGGGTGCTGCCGGCTGCGATCGCGCCGGCGCCGAGCAGCATCGCGATGATCATCTGGGTCTGGGCCGTGGCGAGCTGCTCGCGCAGCTTGGACAGATGGCCGCCCGCCAGCTGCCCGGTCTCGTGCGCGAGCACGCCGATGATCTGGTTCGGTGTCTCCGACTGGAGGATCGCGCCCCAATTGACGAAGATGCGGCGGCCGTCCGCGACGAACGCGTTGAACGAGCCGTCGTTGATGATCACCATCTGGATGTTGTGCTTCTCTAAACCGGCGACGCGCAGGATCGGGCGGGTATATTCGCGCAGGAGCTGCTCGGTTTCGGTGTCGCGTAGGACCGGCGGCCCCTTGACCTGCGCACGCGCAGCCGAGAACGGCGTCAGCGCGATCGCCGCGGCCGTGGTGAGGGCAGTGAGGGCGGAAGCCTTCTTGCCCGATGCGATCTGGAGCAACATCAATCGGTCTGGGTCAACGGTCTTGGTCAAGCAGTTTCGTGATTGGTTTTTGGCGATTGGCGGCGGACCGGATACGCGATATGCCCTTGTGAACCGTACCCCTTATGAGCCGTACAATGCGGCTAGTCTGGGGCGCAAGCGCTCCGTTTTCCTGACCGGACGGGCCGGTCTGCCAGCGAAATAGCGGAAATCGATGCACAATGCGACATTGAGGAACCGGTTGGCGCAGTGGCTCGAGCCCTCCCGCCGCAGCGATGTTCCCCCGTTCATGGTGATGGACGTCATGGCCGCGGCGGCCCGAATCGAGGCCGCAGGTGGCCAGGTCATCCACATGGAGGTCGGTCAGCCCGCGGCCGGCGCGCCCAGGACCGCGATCGCGGCCGCCCATGCCGCGCTCGAAGCGGGACGGATCGACTACACCTCCGCACTCGGCATCCCCTCACTGCGCGAGCGCATCGCGCGGCATTATCGCGATGTCCATGGCTGTGACGTCAGCCCCGAGCGGATCGTGGTGACGACCGGCTCCTCGGGCGGATTTATCCTGGCCTTCCTGTCGATGTTCGAGCCCGGCGATCGCGTCGCGGTGACCGTGCCGGGCTATCCACCCTACCGCCACATCCTTACCGCGCTCGGCTGCGAGCCGGTGCTGATCGAGACCACGAACGAGACGCGCCACGCGCTCACCGGCGAGGCGCTGCTTGCCGCCCATCGCAAGGCGCCGCTGAAGGGCGTGCTGGTCGGCAGTCCCGCCAATCCGACCGGGACCATGATGCACCGCGAGGCGCTCGCTAGCCTGATCGCAGCCGCGCAGGATGCAGGTATCCGCTTCATTTCCGATGAGATCTATCACGGGCTCGATTATGCGTTTCCGGCCGTGACGGCGGCGGCGCTGTCGGAGCACACGCTCGTGATCAACTCGTTCTCGAAGTATTTTTGCATGACGGGCTGGCGCGTCGGCTGGATGGTCGTGCCTGAGATCCTGGTGCGGCCGATCGAGCGGCTCCAGCAGAACCTCTCGATCTCGGTGCCGTCGCTGTCGCAGATCGCGGCGGAGGCCGCCTTCGACGGCGCGGCCGAGATGGAGGAGATCAAGCACGGCTATCAGGAAAACCGGCGTATCCTGATCGATGGATTGCCGAAGGCTGGACTGACGAGATTCCTGCCGGCCGACGGCGCCTTTTATCTCTATGCCGACGTCTCCGACTTCACCGCCGACAGTTTCGAGTTTGCCAAGCAGATGCTGGAGCAGGCCCATGTTGCGGCGACGCCCGGCCTCGATTTCGATCCCATTCACGGACGCTCGTTCGTTCGCTTTTCCTACGCACGTTCGCCCGAAGAGATGCAGGAGGCAGTTGACCGGATCGCCCACTGGCTTAAATAGCCGCGAGTTTTGACCAGCCTTCCGGAGTTCATCTTGTCTGAACGATCTACCGCGCCCGCTGCCACGTCGCATTCTCCTCTCGCCGCATTGATGTGGCCGACCCGGCCGGGTGAATCCGTCGGCGCTTTGCGCGCCTTCGTGCTGATTGCGCTCGGCACCGCATTGATGGCGCTATCAGCCAAGGTCAGCCTGCCGCTGCCTTACGTGCCCATGACGCTGCAAACGCTGGTGGTGTTGATGATCGGCGCTGCCTATGGCTGGCGCCTTGGCAGCGCAACCATGATTGCCTACCTCGCCGAGGGCGCCCTGGGGCTTCCCGTATTTGCCGGCCCGGTAGCCGGAATCGCTCCGCTGGTCGGGCCGACCGCGGGCTATCTGTTCGGTTTTGTTCTGGCAGCCTTCGTGACCGGCTGGCTCGCCGAGCGCGGCTGGGATCGCAGCGTGGTCCCGCTATTTGCGGCAATGGCCGTTGGCCATATCGTCATTCTCGCCGCCGGGTTTGGCTGGTTGGCCCTCGGCCTCGGCCTCGGTGCCGCGAAGGCCTGGCAGGTCGGAATTGTGCCGTTCATTGCGGCTTCGCTGGTGAAGAACGCGCTCGGCGCGGCGTTGATGCCGGCTGCGCGCCGGATCGTCGATCGCCGCGGGTAATACGCGCAGCAATGACCAGTTCCAATTGACAGGGCCGGCCAAGTTGATCTTGGCTGGTCCGATAGTTTGAGGGGGAGTGAAACGATGACGACGACAACGATCGCGGAGGCGCCGGTCGCGCCGCCTGCGGCCAAGCCGTGGTACAAAGTTCTCTATGTTCAGGTGCTGATCGCGATCGTGCTCGGCGCCATCGTCGGCTGGTTGTGGCCATCGCTCGCCACCAACGAGTGGATCAAGGCGCTCGGCGACGGCTTCATCAAGCTGATCAAGATGGTGATCGCTCCGATCATCTTCTGTACCGTCGTCTCGGGCATCGCCCACATCCAGGATGCCAAGAAGGTCGGGCGCATCGGCGTCAAGGCGCTGGTCTATTTCGAAATCGTCTCGACCTTCGCGCTGGTGATCGGACTCGTCATCGGCAACTTGGTGAAGCCCGGCGCGGGCTTCGGCAGTGGCGCAGCAAACGAGGCGGCTGTCGCAAATTACGCTAAGCAGGCCGCCGGTCAGAAGTCGGTCGACTTCGTGCTGCACATCATTCCCGACACCGTGGTCGGCGCCTTCGCGCAAGGCGAGATCCTCCAGGTGCTGCTGTTCTCGGTGCTGTTCGGCTTTGCTTTGATGAGCCTTGGCGAGCGCGGCCATACCATGCGCAGCTTCATCGACGATGCCGCGCATGCCGTGTTCGGCGTCATCTCTATCGTCATGCGTGCAGCACCGATCGGCGCGTTCGGCGCGATGGCCTATACGATCGGCAAGTTCGGCACTGGCGCCATCCTCAACCTGGTCGGGCTGATCGCCACGTTCTACCTCACCGCGGCGCTGTTCGTGTTCGTCGTGCTCGGCATCATCGCCCGTATGGCGGGGTTCTCGATCTTCAAGTTCCTAGCCTACATCAAGGACGAACTGCTGATCGTGCTCGGCACCTCGTCGTCGGAAAGCGCGCTGCCGTCGCTGATGGAGAAGCTGGAGCGGCTCGGCTGCTCCAAGTCGGTGGTCGGCCTCGTGGTGCCCACCGGCTACTCGTTCAATCTCGACGGCACCAACATCTACATGACGCTGGCAACGCTCTTCATTGCGCAGGCGCTCGGTTACGATCTCTCCTTCAGTCAGCAGCTCACGATCCTCGTCGTGGCCATGCTGACCTCGAAGGGCGCCTCCGGCATCACCGGCGCGGGCTTCATCACGCTCGCGGCGACGCTCGCCGTGGTCGATCCGCGGCTCGTCCCGGGCATGGCGATCGTGCTCGGCATCGACAAGTTCATGAGCGAGTGCCGCGCGCTGACCAATCTGTGCGGCAACGGCGTTGCCTGCGTGGTCGTCGCCTGGTGGGAGGGTGAGCTCGATCGCGACAAGCTCAACGCCAACCTCTCCAAGCAGATCGATCCGACCGACATGGAGACGGCGATCACGACGGACTGATCTGCGCGACGCGCCGCCGGGCTTCGAAGTCGTAGGGCTGGTCGAGACTCCTCGGTCAGCCCTTTTCCTTTCGGCGCATCCGAGTAAGGCGCCCGTCGACAGCTAGAACCGCTCTGGCCGGTAGGGCGCCGGATCGATCGCCGGCGTCTCGCCGCTCATGATTTCGGCGAGCAGGCGTCCTGTCGCGGGACCCAGCGTAAAGCCCTGGTGGCCGTGGCCGAAATTCATCCAGAGGCCCGGATGTCGCGGAGCTTGCCCAAGCACCGGGAGCATGTCGGGCGTGCAGGGGCGCGTGCCGAACCACGGATCCGGCTCGACCCGCTTGCCGAGATCGATCAGCTCGCGCGCGGAGGCTTCGGCGCTGGCGAGCTGCACCGGGGTTGCCAGCGCGTCCATGCCGGTCAATTCCGCGCCGGTGGTGATGCGGATGCCCTTGGCCATCGGGCCCATGGCGTAGCCGCCGCCCTTGTCGACGAGGGGCAGGTCGAGCGAGGCGCCGCCGCTGTAGTGCATGTGGTAGCCGCGCTTGCGGACCAGCGGAATGCGATAGCCGAACTTGTGCAACAGATCGGGTGACCACGGGCCGAGCGTCACGACGGCGTGGGCCGCGTCGAGACGTCCCTGGTCCGTATCGACGGACCAGCCGGTTGCGGTTTGCCGCAGGCTCTGGGCGTCACCGAGCACAACGGTGCCGCCGAGGCGCTCGAACAGCTCGGCATAGGCCGTGACGAGGGCACCTGGATCGGACACGGTCCAGGTGTCGAGCCAATGGATCGCGCCGGGGAGATCGTCGCGCAGGATCGGCTCGGCCTTGGCAAGCTCGCTGCCGGAGAGCACGCGGAAATTCACGCCGAACTCGCGCTGGTCTTCCTCTGCGGTCTTGATCGCGAGATCGAATGACGCAGGGTCGCGATGCAGCATGCGATAGCCGGCGCGGCGGATGAGATTGTCAGCGTGGGCTTCGCGAATGAGGATGTCGTGCTCAGCCGTCGCATAGGCGATCAGCCGGGCCCAGGCCTCGATCGCCTCGCGATGCCGCTTCGGCGCCGAATGCCACCAATAGCGGAGCAGGGGCTCGATATGGAGATGAAGCGACGACAGGCTGTAGCGCACGTCATTGGTGCGGCCGGTCGCGATCTTCAGCAGCGTGGCGAGGTCGCGCGGCATCGGGTAGGGGCGGACCGCTTCCGCCTGGATCATCCCCGCATTGCCGTAGCTGGTCTCGCGGCCCGGCTCCCTGCGGTCGACCAGCGTGACGGACCAGCCGCGCTGCCGCAGGTGCAGCGCCGCGCTGACGCCGATCATGCCGCCGCCGAGAACGATCGCGCTTTGCATTGGCAGATTTCTCCTGTCAGGCTGGTTGTGGGCGAGGTCGGGTCAGTCCCAGGCGAGGAACCCTGGTGCGGCCGACAGCGGCGGCGCCGCGGCGAGCCGCGCCGGATCGGTCACGTCGGTCGTTTCGAAGAAGCTCTGATTGGCGCGAGCACTGGAATCGCAAAGCTTTGACAACGCCATTCCCATTCAAAATGACGAAAGCGATCTAGCATATCGGAAACGGCCCGGGCAGGTGATCAGCGCGCATAGGAGCGCATCGAAACAAAAACGCCCGGCTGTGCCGGGCGTTTTGCATTGGATGCTCGGCTTTATTCGCCGCCACCGAAGCGGCGCGACCACCAGCCGGCACGGCGCGGGGCGGCCCGAGTTTCGTTTGCGGCTTGCGGTGCGGGCTCAGCTGCTGGGACGGGCGCAGCAACCGGTTCGGTCGCCTGCGCAACCGGTGTTACGGGCTCGGGCTGGCTGTTCAGCAGGAAGCTGACCTTTTCCCGGACGGTGGAGCGGCGTCGCGCGGCCTTGTCGTCGGCGGGCTCTTCGACCGGCGCTGCGGTCGTCGCTGCGGGAGCGGGCTCGGCTGGTACCTCGCTCTGCGCGTCGGCGCGCGATGCAGGCTCCGCCGCCTGCGGTTCGGCCCTGTGTTCAGGCTCTGCGATCGAAGGCGCGGCCTCGTTGCTGAAGCCATCGAAATCGGCGACGGCGTCGGTTGCTTCCGGCGGCGCGTTGGCTGCGAGCTCGTCGCCGATGGAGCCGGCGAGACCTTCCTCGTTGCCACCGCGACGACGGCGTCCGCCACGGCGACCACGCCGGCGGCGGCGATCGCCGCTACCCTGCTGCTCGCCGCGGGCCACCTGTTCCTCTCCTTCCTCGCCGTCCTGCTCGGACTCGGAGTCCTCTTCGCCTTCGCCGGCTGCCGTGGCGGCCTCAGGAAGCGTGTGTGCGCTATCCTCGCGCAAATCGCCGTCGCGCTGGCCACCGCGGCCGCGGCGGCGGCGGCGGCGCTTGCGGCGCTGACCGTCCTGCTCGACGGCTGCCTCGCCGGCAGCTTGTTCCTCGCTGAGACCTTCGGTCTCCTCGGTCTCGATCTCGGATTCCAGCTCCGGATCGAACTCCTCGTCCTCATAGGCCTCTTCGACCATGGGCGGCGGACTTGCAGCCGCCTGCGCCGCCAGCAGCGCCTTGGCAGCTTCCAGCGTATGCACCTGCTCGCCGCGGTCGATCACATAAGCCTGAGGTCCGCTGACGCTGGGATCGGCGATGACCGACAGCGTGACCTTGAAGCCGTTCTCGAGGTCGCGCAGATGACCGCGCTTGTGGTTCAGCACGTAGAGCGCCACGTCGGTGCGGGTGCGGACCACGAGATTGTGGGTCGCGCCCTTCATCAGGATCTCTTCGAGGCCGCGCAGCAACTGGAGCGCCACCGAGGAGACCGAGCGGACATGGCCGGTGCCGCCGCAATGCGGGCACGGATCGGTCGAACTCTCCAGCACGCTGGCGCGAATGCGCTGGCGCGACATTTCCAGCAGGCCGAAATGCGAAATGCGGCCGACCTGGATGCGCGCGCGATCCTGCCGCAGGCAATCGGACAGCTTGCGTTCGACCGCGCGGTTGTTGCGCTTCTCGTCCATGTCGATGAAGTCGATGACGATCAGGCCGGCGAGGTCGCGCAGGCGGAGCTGGCGTGCGACCTCTTCGGCCGCTTCCAGATTGGTCTTGAGCGCGGTGTCCTCGATATGGTGCTCGCGGGTCGAGCGGCCCGAGTTGACGTCGATCGAGACCAGCGCTTCCGTCTGGTTGATGACAATGTAGCCGCCGGAGCGAAGCTGCACGGTCGGCGAGAACATCGCATCCAGCTGGCTTTCGACGCCCATCCGCGAGAACAGCGGCTGGCCGTCGCGATACTGCTTCACCGCGCTGACATTGGCGGGCATCAACATCTTCATGAAGTCGCGCGCTTCCCGGTAGCCGGCCTCACCGGCCACCTGGATCTCGTCGATCTCCTTGTTGTAGAGGTCGCGCAGCGAGCGCTTGATCAGCGAGCCTTCCTCGTAGACGAGGGTCGGGGCCTGCGACTTCAGCGTCAGGTCGCGCACGGTCTCCCACATCCGGATCAGATATTCGAAGTCGCGCTTGATCTCGGGCTTAGTGCGGGCGGCGCCGGCGGTGCGCAGGATGATGCCCATGCCCTCGGGCACGTCGAGATCCTGCACCACTTCCTTCAGACGGGAGCGATCCTGCGCGCTGGTGATCTTGCGGCTGATGCCGCCGCCGCGCGCGGTGTTGGGCATCAAGACGGCATAGCGGCCGGCGAGCGACAGATAGGTCGTCAGCGCCGCCCCCTTGTTGCCGCGCTCTTCCTTGACGACCTGCACCAGCATCACCTGACGGCGCTTGATGACTTCCTGGATCTTGTACTGGCGGCGCGGACGGAAGGTGCGCTCCGGCACTTCCTCCAGCACGTCGTCGCCGCCGACGGATTCGACGACTTCCTCTTCGGCTTCTTCGTCCTCGTCCTCGTCCTCGTCGTCTTCGCCGGCTGCTTCTGGGGCCTCGGCGTGCGGCGCCTCGACGCTCTCGCCGGCGGCGTAAACGGCATCGGCCGGCTCGGCAGTAGAGGTCACGGTCTCGGCCAGAGCCTCCGCGTGCACCTCGAAGGCGACGGCCTCCTGCGGCTCGGCACCGGTCTCGGCCGCAACTACGGGCTCGACGCCGACGGCCGCGACAGGCGCGGGCGTCGCCTCGGTATGATCATGGTCGTGATGATCGTGCTCACCGTGATGACCATGATCGTCATGATCGTGGGCGTGATGGTGATCGTCATCATGGGCATGATGATCGGCGTGATCATGATCGCCATGACCGTGTTCGTGATGATCGTGGCGGTCGTGCTCGTGATACTCGGCATCGGTGTGCAGGTGCTCGCCTTCGTGCGAGGCGCCCTCGCTCAGCGCCGGCTGGAGCTCGCCCTCGACCGGCTGGGCCGCGGGATCGCCGCCGGCATCGAGGCCTTCGACGATGTCGCTGCGGACGCGTTCGCCATGACCGCGGCGGCGGGCGTTGCGGTGGCGCGAACGGCGGCGGCCATGGGAGCGGTTCTCGCTCTCTTCCTCGGCCTCGCGATGGGCCTGTTCCTCGGCCTCGATCAGCGCCTGCCGGTCGGCGACCGGGATCTGGTAGTAATCAGGATGGATTTCGCTGAAGGCGAGGAAGCCGTGGCGGTTGCCGCCATATTCGACGAAAGCGGCCTGAAGCGAGGGTTCGACCCGGGTGACCTTGGCGAGGTAGATATTCCCGCGCAGTTGCTTGCGTTGTGCGGTCTCGAAGTCAAACTCTTCGACGCGATTGCCGCGGACCACGACGACCCGGGTCTCTTCCGGGTGGGTGGCATCGATCAACATCTTGTTGGGCATGTCTTAACTCTTGGCGGCGGCGGGCGCGATTCACCGTGGGCGCGTATCGCGCCGCCGGGTGACGCGACGGTCCACCTGATTCGGGGGTGAGGGGAAGGCCGAAACGCCGTCTCTTTCGCCTTGCCGAACCGGAAGCTTCAGGACCAATGCGGCGCGCGGGATTTTCAATCCGCAGCGTCGCGAATGGTCCTTCAGAGTTCGTCGGCACAGTCTGGCGCATCAAGCGTCGGCCCGTATGAAACATTGGGCGGCGAGGCCGCCCCTCAATCAGTTGCTGCTGGCCAGGCATGGCGCGAGCGCGCTCGCCTTGGGATCACGAACCGCTCCCTTGGGATCAAGGGCTCGGGTAATGGGTCACGTCGCTGTCAGAACCGCCCGGGTGACGTGAGTGGTAACCCAGGACCGTCCGCCGCCGGAGCTTGACCCGCTCCCTCTCGTTGCCGCGCACCGCGCTGGTCTTGGAGGGGAACGGAAAACGCTGGAATTCCCAAACGTTGAGAGTTCCGGCGCTGCACCGGGAGGCTGAATGCGACACAACCGGAAATATCGGCCGTCAGCAGTCCGTACATACGAGGAATGAGCCATCCGTGCAAGGGAGCGTCGCACGGCGGTCACAGTCAGCGAGTTTCGCGCATCCGTCATTAAGCATCGTTTAACCCTGTGGTTCTATTGCGTTAAAAGGGCTGCTCGGAGGCACGGAATCGGTGGCGAGCCGCACAAATCAAAGGGTTTTGCTGGGATGCGTGCTGCTGTGCGCCGCGGCATTGCCATGTGCTGATTCCTCCCGCCTGAGCGCAGCGGAAAGCCAGCCGCAACCCTCTGTTGCGGTGGCGAATTTTCCAATCGCCTCGGCCGCCCGTCTGGCCGGCGACGGGAAGCAGACCCGCTTCATCCTCGACATCGACCAGACCGTTACCTTCCGTGCCGTGACGCTCGCCGACCCCTACCGCGTCGTGGTGGACGTGCCGCAAGTCAATTTTCAGCTGCCCGCCGGTACCGGCAGCGGGGGCCGGGGGCTGGTCAAGGCCTTCCGCTATGGGCTCGTCATGCCGGGCGGCTCGCGAATCGTGTTCGATCTGACCGGACCGGCGAAGATCACCAATTCGTACGTGGTCGACGCAGCCAACGGCCAGCCGGCCCGGCTCGTGGTCGAACTGGAGGAGGTTGACCGGGCCGCCTTCGTGCCGTCACCCGCGCCCGAACACCGACCCGAGCTGCGGCCCGCGATCGCCGAAGCGCCGCCTGCCGCGGTTCCCGCTACGGCAACTCCGGATGCCGCACAGCAGAAGGCCGATGGCCGTCCGGTGGTCGTGATCGATCCCGGCCATGGCGGCATCGACAATGGCACGCAGTCGAGTGGCGAGAGCGAAAAGAACCTGGTGCTCGCGTTCGGCCTTGCACTACGCGACCGGCTGGAAAAGGCCGGCAAATATCGCGTGGTCATGACGCGGGACGACGATACTTTCATTCCCCTCAATGACCGGACCAAGATCGCCCGCAATCTCAAGGCCGCCTTGTTCGTCTCCATTCATGCCGATGCGCTGCCTCGTGCCGAGGGTGACGCGCAAGGCGCGACCATCTACACGCTCTCAGACAAGGCGTCCGACGCCGAGGCCCAGCGGCTCGCGGACGCCGAGAACCGGGCCGACGCGATCGCCGGCTTCAACCTCGCGGAGGAGCCGACCGACGTCGCCGACATCCTGATCGACCTCACCCAGCGCGAAACTCGCACCTTTTCAAACCGTTTTGCCCGTCTCCTGATGGGGGAAATGAAGTCGACGGTGCGGATGCACAAGCATCCTCTGAAATCCGCGGGCTTCCGGGTGCTGAAGGCGCCCGACGTGCCCTCGGTGCTGGTCGAGATCGGGTATGTCTCCAATAAGGGGGACCTTGAGCACCTGGTCTCCGAGGGGTGGCGGTCCCGCGCCGTGGGCTCCATGGCGCAGGCGATCGACGGGTTTTTGACAAAGCGGATGGCCACGGCCGGATCTTCGAATTGAAAGGGTTTTTCCGTCTCGCCGCAAAAGCCCTAGTTTGGCCACAGCGGGCGCTTTATAAAAATGCCGTAGGGGGTTCCGGAATCGGAGAGAATCCCGCTCGGCAAGCGTCTAAAATCCGGCACTGATGTGATTGCGTAAGCCGGTGAATGCGCGACGTAAGGTTGGCCCCTGTTTGGGGTGCCAAGGGCACTGATACTGGGCTGATCCAGAATTTGAACGGATAAACACATAATGCGCTTGCTGGTGCGGTTCATGGGCTTCCTGTTCGCCGCGGGAACAGTGGTGTTCCTTGTCGGTGTAGGGGCCGTGGCAGGCCTGATCTGGCATTTCTCCAAGGACTTGCCGGACTATTCTCAGCTTCAGGATTACGAACCGCCGGTGATGACACGCGTGCACGCGGTCGACGGTTCGCTGCTCGGCGAATACGCCAAGGAGCGACGGCTGTATCTGCCGATCCAGGCGGTGCCGAAGCTCGTGATCAACGCGTTCCTGGCAGCCGAGGACAAGAATTTCTACGAGCATGGCGGCATCGACTACACCGGCATGGCGCGCGCAGGTCTGGTCTACATCCAGAACTACGGCTCGAACCGGCGTCCGCAGGGCGCCTCCACCATCACCCAGCAGGTCGCCAAGAACTTCCTTCTGACCAATGAGGTCTCCTTCGCCCGCAAGATCAAGGAAGCCTTGCTGGCGATGCGCATCGAGAAGACTTACTCGAAGGACAAGATCCTCGAACTGTATCTGAACGAAATTTATCTCGGCCTTGGCGCCTACGGCATCGCGGCGGCGTCGCTCGTCTATTTCGACAAATCGGTGAACGAGCTCACCGTTGCGGAAGCCTCCTATCTGGCGGCACTGCCGAAGATGCCCGCGACCCTGCATCCGGTGCGCAACCGCGACCGTGCCGTCGAGCGCCGCAACTACGTGGTCGACCGTCTGCTGGAGAACGGCTGGATCAAGCAGGCCGACGCCGAGAAGGCGCGCAAGGAGCCGCTGGCCGTCACCAGCCGGTCCAATGGCGCCCACACGTTCGCCGGCGAATATTTCGCGGAGGAAGTCCGCCGCGATATCTTCGAACGCTATGGCGAGAAGAAGCTGTATGAGGGCGGTCTCTCTGTCCGCACCACGCTCGATCCCAAGATTCAGGTCATGGCGCGCAAGACCATGGTCGCCGGCCTCGTGAACTATGACGAGCAGCAGGGCTATCGCGGCGCCATGAGCAAGCTCGATATTTCGGGCGACTGGGGCGTGAAGCTTGCCGAGATCAAGTCGCTCTCCGACATCTCGCCATGGCGTATGGCGGTGGTGCTGGAGACCAGCGACCAGTCGGCGCGCATCGGCTTCCAGCCGAGCCGTGAACTCGGCGGCGCCGTGAGCAAGCAGCGCGAGACCGGCCTCGTCACACTCGACGGCGTTCGCTGGGCGCGGGCCGTGCAGGGCGGCACAAAGGGCAAGACGCCGACGGCGGTGTCGCATGTGCTCCAGCCCGGCGACGTCATTTATGCCGATCCGCTCTACAAGGACGGCCAGCCCGTCGAAGGCCAGTACCGGCTGCGCCAGATCCCAGAAGTGTCGGGCGCGATGGTGGTGATGGACCCCTGGACCGGCCGTGTGCTCGCGATGGTCGGCGGCTTCTCGTTCGATCAGAGCCAGTTCAATCGCGCCACGCAGGCCTATCGACAGCCGGGTTCGTCGTTCAAACCGATCGTCTATTCGGCCGCCCTCGACAACGGCTATACGCCGTCGACCGTGGTGCTCGATGCGCCGATCGAAATCGACCAGGGCCAGGGCGCCGGCGTGTGGCGGCCTGAAAACTTCTCCTCGGGCAAGTTCCAGGGGCCGGTGACGCTGCGCAACGCGCTGCGGCAGTCGCTGAACACCGTGACGGTGCGCCTCGCGCAGGACATCGGCATGCCCCTGATCGGTGAATATGCCCGCCGCTTCGGCGTCTATGACGAGCTGCCGAACTATCTGTCCTACGCGCTCGGCGCCGGCGAAACGACGGCGATGCGCATGGTCACGGCGTACTCGATGCTCGCCAATGGCGGCCGCCGGGTGAAGCCGACTTTGATCGACCGCATCCAGGACCGCTACGGCCACACCATCTTCAAGCACGACCAGCGCGAATGCCGCGGTTGCGACGCGCCGGGCGGCTGGAAGAACCAGCCCGAGCCGCAGCTGATCGACCGCCGCGAGCAGGTGCTGGACTCCATGACCGCCTATCAGATCACCGAGCTGATGGAAGGCGTGGTTCAGGCCGGTACCGCGACCGTGGTCAAGGAAGTCGGCAAGCCGATCGCAGGCAAGACCGGCACCACCAACGAGGCCAAGGACGCCTGGTTCGTCGGCTTCTCGCCCGACGTCGCCGTCGCCATCTACATGGGCTACGACAAGCCGCGTCCGCTGGGTAAGGGCAATGCCGCAACGGGCGGCCATCTGGCAGCTCCCATAGCACGCGATTTCCTCAAGCTCGCGCTCGCCGACAAGCCCGCCGTTCCGTTCAAGGTGCCGGCCGGCATCAAGCTCGTGCGCGTCGCGGCCAAGACCGGCATGCGCGCCGGCCCGGGCGAGACTGGCGGAACCATCCTCGAAGCCTTCAAGCCGGGCACGGCGCCGCCGGACAACTACGCAGTCATCGGCGTTGCTGACGCCGATGGGCGCATGCCGGCGTCGCAGCAGCAGCAGCCGGATTCCGGCTTCTTCATGCGGCCGGGCACCGGTGGGCTGTATTAGCTGATAACGCCGACGTTTGATGGTGGGCGGTTGCGCTTTGGCGCCGCCGCCGCTACATCCCGTTGCAATCGTAAGCGGAACAATTCCGCGACATCAGAGAGCGATATGCGCGCCGAAATCGAGCGGTTGGTAGAAGAGATCAAGCAGTCAGTCGGGCTGCTGAGGAGGCATCTTTGACGTCGAGAAATCGACGGCGCGCCTCGCTGAGCTGAACAAGCTCGCAGAAGATCCCAACCTCTGGAACGATCCCCAGAAAGCCCAGAAGCTGATGCAGGAGCGCACCTCGCTCGAGGATGCGTTGTCGGGCATCGGCAAGGTCGAGCAGGAGCTCGAAGACGATATCGGCATGATCGAGCTCGGCGAGGCCGAGGGCGATGACGGCGTGGTCGCCGAGGCCGAAGCCGCGCTGAAGAACCTGAAGAAGGAAGTGGCGCGGCGCGAGCTCGAGGCGCTGCTGTCGGGCGAGGCCGACCGCTTCGATTCCTATCTCGAAGTCCATGCCGGCGCCGGCGGCACCGAGAGCCAGGACTGGGCGCAGATGCTCTTGCGCATGTACACGCGCTGGGCCGAAACCCACGGCTTCAAGGTCGAGGTGCTGGAAGAATCCGAGGGTGAAGAGGCCGGCATCAAATCCGCGACCATTCAGGTCTCCGGCCACAACGCCTATGGCTGGCTGAAGACCGAGGCTGGCGTGCATCGCCTGGTGCGCATCTCGCCTTTCGATTCCAACGCGCGGCGGCACACCTCGTTCTCGAGCGTGCAGGTGTTCCCCGTCATCGACGACAGCATCAAGATCGACGTCAAGGAATCGGACGTCCGCACCGACACAATGCGTTCGGGGGGCGCCGGCGGTCAGCACGTCAACAAGACCGAATCCGCGGTGCGCCTGACGCATATTCCGACCGGTGTCGCGGTGGTCTGTCAGGCCGGTCGCTCCCAGCACAAGAACCGGGCGCAGGCCTGGGACATGCTGCGTGCGCGCCTCTACGAGATCGAGCTGAAGAAGCGCGAGGAGAAGGCCGCCGCCGACCAGGCCGCCAAGACTGACATTGGCTGGGGCCACCAGATCCGCTCCTACGTGCTGCAGCCCTATCAGATGGTGAAGGATCTGCGCACGGGTGTGCAGACCTCCGACACCTCGGGCGTGCTGAACGGCGAGCTCGACGAGTTCATGGCGGCGACCCTGGCGCAGCGCGCCTTCGGCACCACCACCGGCGAGATCGAGGACGTGGACTGATCATGCCCCGCGTCGCCTTCATCGGGCTTGGACGGATGGGCCATGGCATGGCCGGGCGCTATCTCGATGCCGGCTTCACGGTGACGTTGTGGAATCGTACCAAGTCCAAGGCCGAATACCTGATCGCGCGTGGCGCCCATTGGGCAACGTCCCCTGAGGACGCCGCGATCGATGCCGACGCCGTCGTGACCATGGTTGCCGATGACGAGGCCTCGCGTGCGGTCTGGCTTGGGCCCAAGGGTGCTGCCAAGACCGCGAAGGCAGGCACCATCGCGATCGAATGCTCGACCGTCTCCTATGACCATGCCCGCGAGATGGGCCGCGAGCTGAATGCGCGCGGCCTCATCTACATCGACTGCCCCGTGACCGGATTGCCCGATGCGGCCGCAGCCGGGAAGCTGACACTCTTGGCTGGCGCCGATCCGGCCGATCTCGCTCGCGCGCGGCCTTATCTCGACCCAATCGGCTCGACCATCCGCCATTTCGGTGCGGTCGGCACCGGGACGGTCTACAAGCTCATCAACAATCTGATGGGCGCGATCCAGATCGCCGGCCTCGCCGAGGGCCTTGCCATCGCCGAGCAGGCCGGACTCGACATGAATCTGGTGCTGGAGTCGATTCTGTCAGGCGTCGCGGCAAGCCCGCAGGTGCAGCGCCACTCCAAGCGCATGGTTGCCCGCGATTTCAGCGGTGCGACCTTCACGTCGGCGCTGCGGCACAAGGATGCCGCTTATGCCGTGAATTTGGCGGAGAGCCTGCTGGCCAGCAAGCCGCTGGTCGCGCGCGCCGCCGTCGAGGCCTACGCGCAGGCGAAAGCGACGATGCCCGACGATGATGAAGGCAGGATGATCGAACTGGTGTCGCGGCCGAAGACATCCTCCTAGCCAAGTGCACCCAACATGGGGCCACCTTGGCAGCTCCATTCATTCCGAGCGCCGGTTTTGTAAACCATGGCTTCGTCGGAAATCGGGTGGCACTGTCCACCGCACCGTTCTAGGGAATAGGCTCGCCGCCAAGCTGAGACGCCATGTCCCGGAACGACAACCGCATCGATGCGCGCGACTGGTCGCTGCTCGCCGTGCTCTCGGTGCTCTGGGGTGGCTCGTTCTTCTTCAACAGCGCGGGCTTACGGGAATTGCCGCCGCTGACGCTGGTGTTCCTGCGCGTCGCGCTTGGCGCGGCCATTCTCCTACCGTTGCTCCGTATGCAGGGGATCGGCTTCCCCTCGGGCACGATGGGATGGAGACCGTTCGTCGCGATCGGGCTGCTCAACAACGTGATTCCGTTCTCGCTCATTGTGATCGGCCAGACTTTCATTCCGAGCGGCCTGGCGTCGATCCTGAACGCGACCACGCCGCTGTTCACTGTGGTGGTGATGGCGGCGGCCGGCGACGAGGCCTTGCAGATGCGTCGTATTGTCGGGGTGGCGCTGGGGCTTGCCGGCGTGATCGTCCTGCGCGGAGGGGGTTTCGAGACAACGCCGGGGCCGGGACTCGGTATCCTGCTCTGCCTCGGCGGCGCCTTCAGCTATGGTCTTGCGGCGCTCGCGGCGCGGCGGTTGCTGAAGGACACGCACCCGCTTGGAACGGCGACATTTCAACTGATGGCATCCACCGTGATGATGGCGGTCGTCGCCGGCGCGGTGGAGCGGCCCTGGCAGCTACCGCTACCGAGCCCGACGACCTGCCTCGCCGTGCTTGGTCTTGCCGCGCTTTCAACGGCGCTCGCCTACATCGTCTTCTTTCAGATCGTGCGGCGCTCGGGCGCGAGCAATGTCATGCTGGTGACGCTGCTCATTCCCGTCACCGCGATCCTTCTGGGATGGCTGGTGCTGGGTGAGCCGATCTCCACGCGCGAGATCGCCGGCGCCATCGTCATCGGCAGCGCATTGCTGGTGATCGACGGACGCGTGCCCGGCCTGCTGCGCCGCGGCGCGTAAGTTCCCGCTCTATCGTTTCATCTTGCGGAAAATCCCGGCGCTTGCCAGCGGCAGGGCGCCTTGCGACACTCCCTGCATAACAAGACTACAAAAATACAGGGGAGAGAACGATGCCGGGTCGTCGCACCAACCTTGCTGCCCTCGCCATGCTTGCTGCCGGAGTGCTCGCCACGACACCGGCCTCGGCGCAGAAAAAATACGACCCCGGCGCCAGCGACACCGAAATCAAGATCGGCAACATCATGCCCTATAGCGGGCCGGCGTCCTCCTATGGCGTGATCGGCAAGACCGAGGCCGCCTTTTTCAGGATGATCAACGATCAAGGCGGCATCAACGGGCGAAGGATCAACTTCATCAGCTATGATGACGCCTATTCGCCCCCGAAGGCGATCGAACAGGCGCGCAAGCTCGTCGAGAGCGACGAGTTCTCTTGATCTTCCAGTCGCTCGGCACGCCCTCGAACTCCGCGATCATGAAATACATGAACGCCAAGAAAGTGCCGCAGCTCTTCGTGGCCTCCGGTGGCACCAAGTTCGGCGATCCCAAAAATTTCCCCTGGACCATGGGCTTCCAGCCCAACTATCAGAGCGAGGGGCGGATCTATGCAAAGTACATCCGCGATCATTTCCCCGACAGTAAGATCGCGGTGTTCTGGCAGAACGACGATGCCGGCAAGGACCAGTTCAAGGGACTGAAGGACGGGCTTGGCGACAAGGCCAGCATGATCATCGCGGACAAATCCTATGAAGTCAGCGATCCCTCGATCGACTCGCAGATCGTTGCTCTTCACGATTCCGGTGCGGACATATTCTTCTCATGGGCCGCGCCAAAAGGGTCGGCGCAGGCAATCCGGAAGGTGGGTGAACTCGGCTGGAAGCCAAAGTTCTTCCTGGCCAACACCGCGACCTCGGTTGCCTCGGTGCTCAAGCCGGCCGGGCTGGACTATTCCAAGGACATCATCTCGACAGTCTATCTGAAAGACCCGACCGATCCGACCTGGGACAAGGATCCGGCTGTGGTGAAATGGCGCGCGTTCATGGACAAATATTATCCCGATGGCGACAAGACTAACGCCAACAATGTCTATGGCTACGTCCAGGCCGAAGCGATGGTCCAGGTCCTGAAGCAGTGCGGCGACCATCTCACCCGCGAGAACGTGATGAAGCAGGCTGCGAACCTGAAGGATTTCCACACTGACCTGATGCTGCCGGGCATCATGGTCAACACCTCGCCCGACGATTATTTCCCGATCGAGCAGATGCAGCTGATGCGCTTCAACGGGCAGGCGTGGGAGCTGTTCGGTGACGTCATCACCGGTGAGGTCGGCCACGAGCGCAGCCAGTAATCCGCCGCTGTATCAGCGTTAGCCCGCGCTGAGCCGCACGCCGGCGCGCAGAAACTTCTGCGGATCGACCGCTTCGCCCTCGATGCGGGTCTCATAGTGTAAATGCGGACCGGTGGAACGGCCGGTCGAACCAACGAGACCGATCACCTGGCCGATCTTGACGACCTCGCCGATCCTGACGTTGATCTCGGAGAGATGGCCATAGCGGGTCGAAAGCCCGTTGCCGTGATCGACCTCGACCATGCGGCCGTAGCCGCCGGACCAGCCGGCGGAAATCACCTTGCCGTTGGCGGTGACGCGAACGGGATCGCCGGTGGCGGCGCGGAAGTCGAGCCCGGTATGCATTGCGGGCCGGCCGAGGAAAGGATCGCTGCGCACGCCGAAGCCGGAGGTGAACTCGACCTCGCCAATGACGGGCTTGCGATAAGGCACCAGCGCCAGCGTGCGATTGAGCCGGTCCAACTCGGAGCGCGTGGTGTTGATGCGATAGAGCTGCTTCTCGAACGGCCCGGCGTTCGGCGTCAATTTGACGGGTACGTAAGGCCCGCCCATTGCGGTGCGCGGTACGGCGGCTTCGAGAGTGGCGAGGCTGAGGCCGAGATCGCTGACGACGCCGCGCATCCGGCGCATGCGTGAATCCATGCTTTCCTCAACGGCGTTGAGCGCCGCCATCTGGCGACGCTCGACCTGATCAAGCGAAGCCGTGAGCCGGACCAGGACGTTGTCGAAGCCCTGGCTCTTGGCGAATTGGCTGGTCGGCGGCGCCGCGACGGTCGGCGCGCGCGACTCGAGCCGCGCTTCGCGATCCGGCGGCGCCACGAAGATCACGGTGTCGCTGATCGGCGACGGCTTCGGCGTGCCCTGGGTTGCGTTCTGGCCGGCGTCACCACGCTGCGGTGTCGAGCGCGGGATCGACCCGGTCACGTCGGGCATGGCGCCGAGCGCCGTCGCCCGGGATTCCAGCGCCGTCTGGCGATTCATGATCTGGTCGAGCTTCTGATCGAACTGCTCCTGGTCGAGCAGCTGCCGGCTGGTGGTGCGGTCAACCTTGGCGCGCAGCTCGGCGATACGGTCTTCATAGGCGTACTGCATCTCGGCCTGGCGGGCGATCAGCCGGGTCAGGACGTCGTCGCGGAAGGCGAAGTAGGTGGCGGTGGCGGCCGACCACAGTCCGAGCAGCACGACCGTGCCGACCACGATCCAGAACACCACGGGTCCGAAGCGGACTTGCTTGCCGGCATGGACGATGGTGTAGGCGTCGTCGGTCGCGGGAAGGGGAATCGCAACCGCCGCCGCTGGGGCGGCTGGATGGCGATGGAAGGCCCGTCCGTGGTGATGAGGATGATGTTGGGGGTACTGCGAGTATTGGGCAGAACTTTTCGACATCGGCACTCCCGCGCCGGTCGGATGAGTCCGTACGGCCTAATTGCCGCAGCAATCTGGGCCGGTCATGGTTAATTTTCCGGAAACGGGAACATTCGAATTTAAAGGACTGGTTAAAGACTTCTTGCCGCTTCCAGGACCTCATCGGCATGGCCGTCGACCCGGACCTTGCGCCAGATCCGGGCCACCTTGCCATCGCTCCCGACCAGCACCGTGGTGCGAAGAATTCCGAGGAAACTCTTGCCATACATGGACTTTTCGCCCCAGGCGCCGTAGGCCTCCAGCATCTCGTGCGTCTCGTCCGAGACGAGTGGAATGGTGAGCTTGTGCTTGTCGCGGAACTTTTCCTGGGCCTTTAACGGATCCGCGGAGATGCCGAGCACGGCCGTGCCGGCAGCCGTGAAGGCGTCCGCCAGCCGGGTGAAGTCGATGGCCTCCCTGGTACAACCGGGCGTGTCGGCGCGGGGGTAGAAGAACAGCACCAGCTTTTGCCCGGCATAGTCCGCCAGCGTGACCACATCGCCGCCGTCGCGGGGCAGACGGAAGGCCGGAGCCTTCTGGCCCTCGGTCAAGGCGACCTTCGCCGCCGCGGGCGACTTGGAAGAATTTAACTGTTTCGAGGCGGCCTTATGCGATCCTGCTTTTGCTACGGTCTTGGTTGATTTGCTCGCCGGCGTCCGCTGTGTTTTCGCGGACCTTGTTTGAGTCGCTGCCCGCGTTTTCAGGGTCTTCTTTTTAGCCGTCGGACTGCCGGAGGGCGTTTTGGACGATTTCTTTTGGGATTTCTTGGACATACGCCTTCCTTTCGTCGCTTTCGGCAGGTCAACCAAAGCGGTATTGCAGCTCTCGTCCGGTGTGCCGGAATCGCGCCCTCGGCTGGGCAAGTCTGACGACGCCGGAGTATGGTTACAAGGAATTCCACGCACCACCCCACTGCTCGTTGAACGCGCTGCCGGGGCGAAATGACGAACAGCAGGAATATTCGAAGTACGGCGGCATTGCCGGCGCAGGGGCCTTCGCTCCCCGTCGACGGCTGCGGTCCCGGCGGCGCTCAATCCGACGATGGACGCCTGTATCGAGAGGCAATGGCAAGGAATAAGTCGCCCCAGGATTACACGCGGGACTTCGATCGGCGCGGCGGTCAATCACAGCCGCAGGAATGGGATGACGCCGATTGGGATCCGGATCAGGAGGAGGCGGCGGGCCATCGCGCGCGCCGGCTGTTATCGCGTTCCAATTCGGGTTTCCATCGCCTCGGTGACGGGTTTGGATCTTTGCGTCGCTGGCTGGGCGGCGGCCGCTGGCTGAAGCGGCTGGCCGTCGTCGTTGGCGTCCTCGTCGTCATTTTCGTCGGCTGTTTCGGCACGCTGTGGTGGCGGCTCGGCGCCGGTCCCATCAATCTCGACATTGCAACGCCGTGGCTGGCAGCCGCCATCGAGGACAATATCGGCCACGGCAACACCGTAGAGGTGGGCGGCACCCAAATCGAGCGGGCGGGGCGGGTCCGGATCGCCGTCCGCATCCGTGACATCGTCGTCCGCGACCGCGATCACGCCATCGTCGCCAGTGCGCCGAAGGCCGAGGTCAAGCTGTCGGGTACGGGTCTCCTCATGGGGCGCCTGCGCGCAGAAAGCCTCAATCTCGTCGATGCCGAGCTCGCGATCCGCATCGCACCTGACGGCACCGTCACGGTCTCGGCCGGCGATACCGCAAAGCCGCTGGCAACCGGCGTGGCCTCCAAGAAAGAGGCAGGCTTGCCGCCGACATTCCCACGCAATGGCGTCCCGCCGCCGCCATTCGCCACAGCGCCTGCGGGCCCGGACCCATCCCAGGCTGCTCCCCAGGCGACCGCACAGAGCGGAATTCTTCAGGGCCTCGATTGGCTCGACAGTCTGAGCATGACCGGCCTCGACGGCCAGAACCTCAACGAGATCGGCCTGAAGAACGGCAATCTGATCGTCGACGACCAGCAGCGCGGCAGCAAATGGTCGTTCGAGAACATCACGCTCAGCCTGCGCCGCCCGAGCAGTGGCGGCGTCGCGCTCAGTCTCGGCGAGGAGGGCGCGCGCCCGTGGATGCTGCGCGCCACGATCGGGCCGGCCGAGAACGGCGTGCGCTCGGTCGACATCCGCGCCGACAAGGTCTCGACCTCCAACATCCTCTTGGCGCTGCGGGTCAAGGATCTCACCTATACCGCGGACCTGCCGCTGACGGGCGAGCTGAAGGGCGAACTCGGCCGCGACGGCGTGCCGACCTACTTCCGCGGCAAGATTGCGGTCGGCGCGGGCAACATCATCGACACGGACACGCCCGATTATCCGATGGCGATCGACTCGGCCGAGATCAACGTCGAGTGGGACGCGAACCGGCGGGTGCTGGTCGCTCCGTTCAAAATTCTCTCCGGCGCCAACCGCCTGACCTTGCTCGGGCATCTCGAGCCACCGAATGGCGCCACCAATGACTGGCAGCTCGGCTTCAATGGCGGCTCAATCCTGCTTGGTGGCATCGACAACGAGCCGCCGCTCGTCTTCAACCGTATTGCGATCGGTTTCCGTTTCGACACTGACCACAAGCGCCTCTTGCTGACGCAGGCCGATATCAGCAATGGCGAGATCGGTGTCGCCGGCACCGGTGCCATCGACTATTCGGGCGAGCCGCGGCTGACGCTCGGCTTTGCGGGAACGCCGATGTCGGCCTCCGCGCTGAAGCGGATGTGGCCCACATTGATCGTTCCCGAGCTGCGTGAATGGGTGATCGAGCGGATCGAGCGCGGCACGCTCCAGCGCATCGAGATCGGCGTCAACTCGCCGGTGAAGAACCTTCCGCGCAAGGGGCCTCCCATCCCCGACGACGGCCTATCGGTCAACATCGTGGCAGGCGGTGTCGCGGTGCGTCCGGTGGACGGCATGCCGGTGGTGCACGATGCCGATCTGAAGGCGCGCGTGACCGGCCGCACTGCGACCGTGAACATCGGGCAGGGCATTGCCGATACGCCCGCCGGCCGCAAGATCACGATCTCCGACTTCACTTTCGAGGTGCCGGACATGGCGCCCAAGCCGTCGCCGTCGCGCACGAGATTTCGCGTCGACGGACCGGTGCCCGCGGCGGCCGAAATGCTCTCCAATGATCGCCTGAGCGATCTGTCTTCGACCGTCGTCGATCCCAATACCAGCAAGGGGACGTTCTCGGCGAACATCCAGCTCGGCATGCCGGTCAAGGGCGAGCTGACCAGGGCCGACACCACCTATGCCGTGACAGCCGAGCTCAACGGCTTTGCCGCCGACAAGCTGGTGATGAACCAGAAGCTGGAGGCCAACAACCTCAAGATCATCGCGAGCAACCAGGGCTATCAGGTCAAGGGAGACGTCAAGATCAACGGGCAGGCCGCCTCGCTCGACTATCGCAAGCCGGCCGAGGGCGATGCGGACGTCAGATTGCAGGCGACGCTGGACGATGCCAGCCGCGCGCGCCTGGGGTTCGATCTCAGCCCTGCCGTGAGTGGATCGTTGCCGATCAAGCTGTCGGGCAAGATCGCGAGCGGCGCGGATCAGACGACGAAGCTCGGCGTCGAGGCCGACCTGACCTCGGTGAAGCTCGACAACATCTTGCCCGGCTGGGTCAAGCTGCCGGGCAAGTCCGGCAAGGCCAGCTTCAAAGTGGTGCCGGCGGCGCAATCGACGCGTTTCGAGGACATCGTCATCGAGGGCGGTGGCGCCTCGATCAAGGGCTCGCTCGAGATCGATGCGAATGGCGACCTCATCAACGCAAACTTCCCGACCTATTCGCCCTCCGACGGCGACAAGGCCTCGTTGAAGGTGGAGCGCAGCCAGGACGGCGTGGTGCGCGGCACCATGCGCGGCGACGTGTTCGATGGCCGCGGTTTCCTGAAGTCGGCGATCTCAGGCAATTCCAAGGACGATGCCAAGAACAAGCTGAAGAACATCGATTTCGACATCGACGTGAAGCTCGGCGCCGTCGCCGGCTTCAACGGCGAGGCGATGCGCAGCGTCGATGCCAAGATGTCGAAACGCAACGGCGCCGTCAAAGCCTTCACGCTGAGTGGCAAGATCGGCCGTGATACGCCGGTGGCAGCCGATTTGCGCGGTGGGCGCGCGCAGGGCAGCCGTGAAGTGATCTATCTCCAGACCAACGATGCCGGCGCGCTGCTGCGCTTCACCGATACCTATACCAAGGCGGTCGGCGGCCAGATGGTGGTGGCGATGGAGCCGCCGACATCCGAGCCGAACACGTCGCGCGAGGGTCTCATCAACGTGCGCGACTTCACAGTCAAGGGCGAGGCGCAGCTCGAGCGCGTTGCTGCCGGCGCGCCCAACGGCACCGGCAACGGCGTCTCCTTCAGCGCGCTCCGCGCCGAGTTCACCCGTCAGAATGGCGCGCTCACGATCCGCGACGGCGTCGTCAAGGGACCGATGATCGGCGCCACCATCGAGGGCTCGATTGACTATCCCGGCAACCAGGTGTGCATGAGCGGCACCTTCGTGCCGATGTATGGCGTCAACAACATCTTCGGCCAGATCCCGTTGTTCGGCATCTTCCTCGGCGGCGGCAACAACGAGGGGCTGATCGGCGTGACCTACGAGGTCGTCGGCACCCCGGCCGCGCCCGTGATGCGCGTCAATCCGATCTCGGCAATGGCGCCGGGCCTGTTCCGCAAGATCTTCGAGTTCAACACCGGCAAGCAGAACTCGCCATTCGAGGAATTCCAGTCGCAATCGAACGACGGGTCGACCGGTTCGACGCGGCAGCTGTCGAGCGGTTGCAGCCTGGCGCGGCGATAGAAGCGGGACTCAAGAGTCCGTCACGCCCGGGCCTGTCCCGGGCATGACGCATGTGGGGGTCGGAAACTTACGCCGCGCGCACGCCAGCCAGGAACGTCCCGACCTCGCCGGAGAGCTGTTCGGCCTGCTTGGAGAGGCTCGAGGCGGCCGCGAGCACCATGCCGGCAGCGTTGCCGGTCTCGTTCGCAGCCGTGCTAACGGCGGTGATATTGGTCGTGACCTCCTGGGTCGCTTCTGCGGTCTGCGACACGCTGCGGGCGATCTCGGCGGTGGCGGCACCTTGCTCCTCGATGGCCGCGCCGATCGAGGTCGCGATGCGACTGACCTCCTCGATGGTGGCGGTGATGCCGCCGATTGCGTCCACCGCTTCTTTGGTCGCGCCCTGGATCTGGGCGATCTTGTCCCCGATCTCGCGGGTGGCTTCCGCGGTCTGGCTCGCGAGCGACTTCACCTCGGAGGCGACCACGGCAAAGCCACGACCGGCTTCGCCTGCGCGTGCAGCCTCGATAGTGGCGTTGAGCGCGAGCAAATTGGTCTGTGCCGCGATGCTGGAGATCAGCTCGGCGACGTGCTCGATCTGCTGGGCACCGTCGGACAGCGCGCGCACGATCGTGTCGGTGCGGCGCGCACTGTCCACCGCGCGTCCGGTGACTTCGGCGGACTGCGCGACCTGACGGCTGATCTCGGTGATGGAAGAGGAGAGCTCTTCGGCGGCGGCCGCGACGGTCTGGACGCGCTGGCTGGCCTCCGTAGCGGCCGAGCCGACCACGGCGGCGCGGCGGTTGGTGCCTTCGGCGGTGGAGGACATCGACTTGGCGGTCGCCTCGAGTTCGCCGGAGCCCGAAGCCATCAGCCCGACCAGCTGGCCGACGGACGCATCGAAGCGGTCGGCAAGCGCGATCAAGGCATCGCGTTTCTCCTGCTCGTTACGGGCCTTGGTGGCGACCTGCTCGGCCTCCAGGTTACGCGCGGTCAGCGCGGTTTGCCGGAGCACTTCGAGCGTCTCGGCCATGCGGCCGATCTCGTCGCCGCGGTCGGTCTCTTCGACCGCCTTGTCGATGGCGCCTTCCGAGATCTGATGCATGCGGTTCTTCTGGCGGTCCAGCGCGGCGAGCACGTCGCGGGCGATCAGCCAGGACAGCATCGCCATCAGCAGCATCAGGCCGACGCCGATGGCGGCGAGCTCCAGCGTCAGCGCGCGCACGTCGGCGTCGATGTCGTCGACGTAGAGTCCGTAGCTGATGGTCACGTTCCAAGGCGCGAATCTGCGCGCGAACACGGTCTTGCGGACCGGCTCAGTCTGGCCGGGGCGGGGATAGAGATAGGAGGTCACGCCACCCTGCGCGGTGTCGGTGCCGGCCCTGATGATGGCGTCGGCAATCAACACGCCGTTGGAATCCTTGGCGCCGGTGATCTTGCCTTCGAGCTGCTGATTGGCGCCGTTCACGACCAGGGAGGTGTCCTGATTATAGACCACCGGGTAGCCTTGACCGCCGTTGAAACTCATACGGCGGCCGCGTTGATGGAACAAGCTCTTGGCCTCGGCTTGCGTGAGCTTGCCGGCTGTCACCTCGTCCTGGAGCGATTGCGCGTAGTTATAGAGGAGCTCCACCGCCGTCCGCATCTGCTGGACGCGGTCCTCCATCATGCGGCCCTTGCTCAGCACGGCCGATACCCCGATGATGGCCGTGACCGTGAGCGCCGCGAGGCAGACCATGCTGGCAAGCTTGGTGCGGATCTTCAGATGACTGAGCAGTTGCATCACGGTCTCAACGAATGGTGGTTATTGCTCGCGTCGGTAGCATGAAGTTCTTACCAATCATGAACGGACGCGGGCAACGCGCTGCCATGCATGCGGCGTTCGCAGTCGCATGCGCAAACGCGCCGCGCCTGCGCATGGCGCATCCAATCGCGGGAAGAATTGATGCTGGATTTTGGTGTGGCCGAGCCTTGCCGGGACAGCAATGAGTCGATTCGTTCACCGCATCATCATGTCGGTGCTGCTCGTGGCGGCTCTCGTTCTCATCTGGAACGTGCTGGGCGCGCGTTGAGCCGGCACCGGCAAATGCGCCGGTGCCCTGTCTTTCCTTCGAATCCGCGAGCGCGTCAGCGCCGCGCGTAGGCGCCGCCGGTCGAATCGCTTTCCTTGCCCATCGCCGCATCGACGCTGACCGAGCCGCCGCCGGCTGCCGAGAGGTAGAGGCAGGCGAAGCAGAACAGGATGGCGGCGGTGCCGCCGTTGAGCAGCGGCAGGAACACCGGCGTTTCGCCCTTGAACATGTGGCCCATGAAGTAGGCGAAGGCCATCTCACCCGAGAGAATGAAAGCCGCGAGGCGGGTGAACAGACCGAGCATCAGGAGCGCACCGAGCACCAGCTCGATCGCGCCTGCCGTCCAGATCAGCGGCGGGATGTTGGCGAAGTAAGGAAGCACTGGAAACTTGAAGATCTTCGCAACGCCGTACTGGAACAGCAAGAGGCCGGTGATGAAGCGAAACAGGCTCAGGAGAACCGGTTGAAAGCGAGTGAGATAGGGAAAGTTCATTGGTTTGTGCCCTCCATCCAATGCGCGACTTGGACCGTATTCGATTCCGCCTCGCAAGCCATCAGGATCAATTCCGCGCTGACATTTTCGTCATGTCGGACAAAACACCGCAGGCTCCGCCCTCAGTCGCGCGCGATCCGCATTTTTTCCTGTGTTGGCGTCGTGCCCATCCGTAATTTTCCGGTGACGCAAACGAACTCAAGTTACCCCTGGGAAACCTACCGTCGCAAGGCAGGCACGACCAGGAATGGAATCATCCCGAGCACCACACTCGCAAGTGCGAAGGCGAGCAGCGCGTTGTAGCCATGGGTCGCGTCATGGATCAGGCCGCCGCTCCAGGAGCCGAATGCTGAGCCGAGGCCACTGCCGATCGAGATGGTGCCATAGATGGTGCCCACCCGTTTTCCCTGGAAGATTTTCATCGCGGTTGCGGTGATCAGCGGCCCGCGCGAGCCCATCATGCTGCCGAAGCAGACGACGAAACCGGTGAGCAGGATGATGTTCGGATAATACTGCAAGAGCCAGAGCAGGAAGATGCCGAGCATCGAGATCGCGTAGCTCAGCAGCACCGACGGCCGGCGCCCGATCAGCCCGTCGAGCGCGGAGACCCCCAACATCCCGAACACCAGCACGACGCCGGAGAAGCCCCAGGCAGTCGCGGCCTGAAGCGGCGGGAAACCGGCATCGATCAGATAGGCCACGATCTGCGCCGCGATCGCGTACATGCCGACCGCGGTGAAGAAGAAGGTCGAGAACAGCGCCCAGAAGGCGTGATGGCGCATGGCGCCAACAAGCGTCCAGCCGTTGTCAACAAAATCTGGATCGGTCTTCTTGGTCACGTGCGGCGAGCCGGCAGCGAACAGCGGCCATGGCAGCAGCATGAGCGGCACCAGCAGGCCCAGCGCAGCGAAGCCGAACAGCTGATAGGTCTCGCGCCAGCCGATGTGATCGATCAGGAGCTGCGAGGCCGGCAGCAGCGCCAGCACGCCGCCGCCCATTGCCGAATAAACCACGGCCATCGCGGTCGGCAGCCGCGGCCCGAACCAGCGGCCGAGCAGAATCGAATTCGGCACGTTGCCGATGAAGGCGACCCCGATCCCGACACACAGTCCGATCGAGAGCTGGAATTGCCAGAGCGCTTGCGCATGGCCCGCAATCAGGAAGGCCGAGCCGAGCAGGAACAGTCCGAGCGCATAGACGACGCGGGGACCGGAATGGTCGAATAGCCGCCCGACCAGAGGCGCGGTCAGTCCGCTGACGAGCCAGGTCAGCGAATAGATCGAGACGACCTGCGCGCGATCCCAGCCAAAGCTTTCGGAGATGGGCTTGAGGAAGACGGTGAAGCTCTCGCTGAGGCCGCGGCCAAGGACAGCCAGCGCGAAACACAGCGCGAGCACGACGAGCGCGGTCCGCACGGCACCTCCCGGCGCAGCCGCTGCGCGGTCCTCGGCCTGCCTGGGCGTGTTCTGGTCCATTGCCGGTCAAGGAGCGCGCTTCGCCGCGCCCTGACAAGCAGCGAAAAGCTCATACGCCTATGCAGGCTTGATGAGGACGTGCTTCTTCTTGCCGAACGACAGCTTGATCACGCCTTCCGGTGTCAGATTGGCCACCGAGAGTGCCATCTTCTCGTCGGTGACGGGGGCGTCGTTGATGCGCAGGCCGCCCCCCTTGATCTGGCGGCGGGCTTCGCCGTTTGAGGCAACCAAGCCCGCCCGAACGAAGGCGCTGAGCACGCCGAGACCATCGTCGAGCTCGCCACGCGGAATTTCCACAGTCGGCAGGCTTTCGGCGAGCGCACCTTCCTCAAAGGTGCGGCGCGCGGTCTCTGCTGCCTCGTTCGCGGCATCGCGGCCGTGCAGCAGCGCAGTCGCCTCGGTGGCGAGCACCTTCTTGGCCTCGTTGATCTCCGAGCCGCCGAGGGTCTCGAGCTTCTTGATCTCGCTGATTGGCAGCGTCGTGAACAGCTTCAAGAATTTGCCGACGTCGGCATCCTCGGTGTTGCGCCAGTACTGCCAGAAATCATACGGCGAGAATTGGTCGGCGTTGAGCCAGACCGCGCCCTGCGCGGTCTTGCCCATCTTGGCGCCGGACGCGGTCGTCAGCAGCGGCGTCGTCAGCGCGAACAACTGGTGCGTGCCCATGCGGCGGCCGAGATCGACGCCCATGATGATGTTGCCCCACTGGTCCGAGCCGCCCATCTGGAGGCGGCAGCCGGTGCGCTTGGCGAGCTCGACGAAGTCGTAGGCCTGGCAGACCATGTAGTTGAACTCGATGAAGCTCATCTCCTGCTCGCGCTCGAGGCGCAGCCGCACGGAGTCCATGGTCAGCATGCGGTTGACCGAGAAATGCCGGCCGACGTCGCGCAGCATCTCGATCCAGTTCAGCTTGGTCAACCACTCGGCGTTGTCGAGCATGACAGCGTCGCTCTTGCCTTCGCCATAGCGCAGCACCTTGGCGAACACGCCGCGGATCGAGGCCTTGTTCGCCTCGATCTCGGCGACCGTGCGCATCGCGCGCGTCTCGTCCTTGCCGGAGGGATCGCCGACCATGGTGGTGCCGCCGCCCATCAGCGTGATCGGCTTGTTGCCGGATTGCTGCAGCCAGTGCAGCATCATCATGGTCAGATAGTTGCCGATATGTAGCGAGGGGGCGGTGCAATCGTAGCCGACATAGGCGGTCGCCTCGCCCCTAGCGGCGAGCGCGTCCAGCCCCTCGAAATCGGAGCACTGGTGGATGAACCCACGTTCCTGCAGGGTGTTGAGGAAATCCGATTTGAATGCAGTCATTTGTCGGCGTGCCTGACAATTCTTGGTTTACTGTTTTGGGAGCAATTTAAGGATCTTGCGTGGGAACTCGATTGCCACCCGCCACTTGGCGCAGTGGCATTATAATATGTGTCCCTCTGGCACAAGATCGGCATGCCAGGGTGGGCCTTTGAGGACGCTGGTCCATGATGTTGACGGCACTCGGTCTGATGAGCGGCACCTCGCTGGACGGGGTGGATGTCGCGCTGATCGAAACCGACGGAAAGCACGTCAAGGCGTTCGGACCGACCGGCTACCGGCCCTATGGTCCGGCCGAGCGCAACCTGCTGCGCCAGGCGCTGAGCGAGGCCGTGCACCTACGGCAACGTGATGCCCGGCCTGGGATCCTGACCGAGGCTGAGCGCGCAGTGACGCAGGCCCATGCCGAGGCGGTCGCCGCTTTCGTCGCGCAGAACCGGATGAGGCCGGAGGACATCGACATCGTCGGCTTCCACGGCCAGACCGTGCTGCACCGGCCCGAACAGCGGCTGACGGTGCAGATCGGCGATGGGCCGGCGCTGGCCAAGGCGATTCATATCCCGGTCATGTATGATTTCCGCGCCGCCGACGTCGATGCCGGCGGGCAGGGCGCGCCGCTCGTGCCGGTCTATCATCGGGCGCTCGCCAATTCGCTGGAGCGCGAGGGCCCGATCGCGGTGATCAATATCGGCGGCGTCTCTAACATCACCTATATCGACGGCAGCGACACGCTGATCGCTTGCGACACCGGCCCCGGCAATGCGCTGCTCGACGACTTCATGTACCGCACCATGAACCAGGCGTTCGATGCGGAGGGAAGGTTCGCCGCGCTCGGCAAGGCTGATGAGGCCTGGATCGCGCGGGCACTGGCGCTGCCGTTCTTCGCAGCGCCGCCGCCAAAGTCGCTCGATCGCAACGACTTTGCCGCGCTGAAGCTCGGCGACATGGCACCGGCCGACGGCGCCGCGACGCTGACCGCGTTCACTGCGGCCGCGATCGCCCGCATCATACCGCTGCTGCCGCGACGACCGCGCAGCTGGATCGTTTGCGGCGGCGGGGCCCGCAACCTCACGATGCTGCGGATGCTCCGGGAGCGGGTGGGCTCGGCGACGGTCGAGGCCGCGGAGACGCTCGGCTGGGCCGCCGACGCTATCGAGGCGCAGGCCTTCGGTTTCCTTGCCGCGCGCGGCCTCAAGGGCCTGCCGCTATCCTATCCGGCAACGACGGGCGTGCCGATGCCGATGACGGGTGGGGTGATTGCACGGCCTTGAAGATCACGGGCAGTTGACGGAAGTGCATTGATCTTGACATGTGCATGCATCTGCATCTATCTAGATGCAGTTGCATTTAACTGTCGGGATCGCCACCATGACCGCTCCGCTCAAACTGATCAGTCACAAGCTTTGCCCCTACGTGCAGCGCGCCGTGATCGCGCTCAAGGAGAAGGGCGTGCCGTTCGAGCGGATCGATATCGATCTCGCTGACAAGCCGGACTGGTTCTTGAAATTGTCGCCGCTCGGCAAGGTGCCGGTGCTGGTGGTTGCGACAGACAAGGGCGAGGTTGCGTTGTTTGAGAGCAACGTGATCTGCGAGTACATCGAAGACACACAAGGCGGTGCGAAGCTGCACCCGACGGATGCGCTGAAACGTGCCGAGCATCGCGCTTGGATGGAGTTCGGCTCGGCGATCCTCGGCGACCTCTGGGGGCTGGAGACGACGACCGATCCGGCAACATTCGAGAGCAAGCGCCAGGCGCTCGCGGCCAAATTCGCGCGCGTGGAAGCCGCGCTTGGTGTAGGGCCGTATTTCGCGGGCGACGCGTTCAGCCTCGTGGATGCAGTGTTTGCCCCGATCTTCCGCTATTTCGACGTGTTCGATGAATTGATTGAGCTCGGAATCTTCAACGATCTGCCCAAGGTCCGCGCGTGGCGGGCCGAGCTCGCGAAGCGTCCGAGCGTGCGCTCTGCGGTCGGCGCGGACTATCCGCAATTGCTGCGGGCGTTCCTGGTGCGCCACGACGCGCATCTCTTGAAGCTCGCGGCCTGAGGCTACGCCGATGTCGCAGTCCACGGCCTGGCTCATGCTGGTGATCGCCGGCGCGCTTGATGTCGGCTGGGCGATCGCAATGAAATATGCGGAAGGATATACGCGCGCAGGCTGGAGCATCGCCTCGCTCGTACTGCTTGCCGCCTTCGTCTTCCTGCTCGGGCGTGCCTTGAAAGTGCTCGAGGTCGGCGTTGCCTATTCGGTGTGGACCGGCATTGGCGCGGCCGGCACGTTCCTGATGGGCGTCGTGCTGTTCGGCGAGACCTTGAGCGCTGTGAAGCTTGCGGGCATCGCACTCGTGCTGACGGGGATCGTCGCGCTCAAGCTGGCGTAGTCAGCCCATACTGATCAGGTGCAACCGTCGGCAAGCAGCAGCCTGCTTGTCGTCGTTGCGTGCCGCACCCTGAAGAGATCCTGAATGTCGGGATCGTCGAGGAACGCTTGCGCCTTCTCGCGCTCCGCAAATTCGATGATGACGAGGCGCTCGGGCGCCCAGTCGCCTTCGATCGTGGTCGGCTCGACGCCGCGCACGATGTACCGCCCTGAATGCTTGGCAATGAATGCCGGGATTTCAGCGATGTAAGTCTTGAAACCGACGTGGTCGTTCACCGACAGGTCAAGAACCAGATACGCCTTCATCGCTCGCAATCTCCAGCGTTGACGGTCCGCAGCCATGCCACGAACACGTCTACGCCGGAAGGCCTCAGCGCACGCTGGCGAGGCGCATGTCGAGGTAGGCCGTGATGGTTTCCATCAGCGGCTCGAGCTTGGCGTCGAAGAAGTGATTGGCGCCGGGAATGACCTGCTGGTCGATCACGATGCCCTTCTGCGTCTTCAGCTTCTCGACCAGCGTGTTGACATCCTTAGGGGGCACCACGGCATCCTTTTCGCCATGCACGATCAGGCCCGAGGACGGGCAGGGCGCAAGGAACGAGAAGTCGTAGAGGTTGGCCGGCGGCGCGATCGAGATGAAGCCTTCGACCTCCGGGCGGCGCATCAGCAGCTGCATGCCGATCCAGGCGCCGAAGGAGAAGCCGGCGACCCAGCAGGCGCGCGCCTCGGGATTGATGGTCTGCGCCCAATCGAGCGCTGCCGCCGCATCCGACAATTCGCCGGTGCCATGGTCGAACGAGCCCTGACTGCGGCCGACGCCGCGGAAATTGAAGCGCAGCACGGAGAAGCCGCGATGCGCGAAGGCGTAGTAGCACTGGTACACGATCTGATGGTTCATCGTGCCGTGGAACTGCGGATGCGGATGCAGGATCATCGCGATCGGCGCGTTCTTCTGCTTGGCCGGGTGGTAGCGGCCTTCGAGACGGCCAGCGGGGCCGGTAAATATGACTTCGGGCATCGATGATCTCTTGATTGATTTCCTGGAGACGACCTCGGCAATCAACCGATTGTGGCCTCACCGGCAGATGCCGACGAAAGCGCGAATGAAGGGCGAGGAGGCGCGCGCAGCGGTGATGCGCTGACGGCGCGCGGTGACTTGACGGTGCGCGTTCTAACATAGCCTGAGGGTCAAAAAGCAAGCATCTTGAACATCAGCCAACGGGTTCAAGACGTTAGCGTGTCATGACCGCGTCAACTGTGGCCGCACATTCGCAAATCATGGTTGCCAAGGGCGTGCCCGCGGCCCATGTCGAGATGGCGCAACGCCGTCTGCGATGTGAGGTAATATATTACTCAATGCCGACCCGCGTCTATCTCGATTGGAACGCGACCACGCCGCTCCGCGCTGAGGCGCGGGCAGCGATGCTGGCTGCATACGACCTGATCGGCAATCCATCCTCCGTCCATGCCGAGGGGCGGGAGGCACGACGGCTGATCGAGGAGGCGCGTGCCGCGCTGGGACCGGCGGTCGGCGCTCAGCCGCGCAACGTCGTCTTCACATCCGCTGGAACCGAGGCCAATGCGCTGGCGCTGTCGCCCGGCCTGCGGGGGCCGTCCGGCGGACCCGTCGAGCGACTGCTGGTCTCCGCGGTCGAGCATGCCTCGGTGCTGGCGGGCGGCCGGTTCCCGGCGGATAGGATCCGACAGATACGGGTAACGCGCTCCGGTGTCGTCGATCTCGACGATCTGTGGGCCCAGCTCAACGCTGGCCCGCCGACGCTGGTCTCCATTATGGCCGCGAACAACGAGACGGGCGCGCTTCAGCCTGTCGCTGAGGCTGCGCGGATCGTTCATGAGGCCGGCGGTCTCCTGCATGTCGATGGGATCCAGGCGCTTGGCAAAATTCGGTTCGATATCAAGGCTGTGGGTGCAGACCTTGCGACCTTTTCTGCGCACAAGATCGGTGGCCCCAAGGGAGTTGGCGCGCTGGTCATGGCAGAAGGGCTCGCCGGTCTGGCGCCGGTCCTGCGGGGGGGCGGGCAGGAGCTCAACCGCCGGGCGGGCACCGAGAATGTCGCGGGGATCGCCGGCTTTGGCGCGGCGGTCAGACGGGCGCTTCAGACTCTGCCGGAGGATCTGAAACGAATGGCAACCCTCAGAGATCATTTGGAAAATGGGCTTCGCGCCACGGCCGGGGCGACAATCCTCGCCGACGGTGTGGAGCGGTTGCCAAATACCGTACTTTTCACCGCACCAGGGCTGAAGGCCGAGACTGCTGTGATCGGCTTCGACCTTGCAGGCGTCGCCGTGTCGTCAGGTTCGGCCTGCTCATCGGGAAAGGTCCAGCCCTCCCACGTGCTCTCGGCCATGGGGTACGATCCCATCGTGGCCCAAGGAGCGGTGCGCCTCAGTCTTGGCTGGTCCACGGAACTGGAAGAGATCAATAGGGCGTTGGAGGCTTGGCGAAAGCTCGGTAATAACCTACTTAAGAGCTAGGCGACGAAACACAGCTTGAACGATTCTAGGCGCGTGCTTTCCGCCAGAGAACATCGTAATAAACGTAATACTCGTCCGAGTTTGATCCACCGCGGTCCTTGAAACCGCGAGCGGAGGATGGAATGCCAGCCGTACAAGAGACGGTCGAGCGCGTGAAGCGCATCGACGTCGACCAATATCGTTATGGGTTTGAAACCCTGATCGACTCCGAGAAAGCCCCCAAGGGGCTATCGGAAGAGACCGTAGAGTTCATCTCGCAAAAAAAGAATGAACCCGCCTGGATGCTCCAGTGGCGGCTGGAAGCCTATCGGCGCTGGCTGACCATGACCGAGCCGACCTGGGCGCGGGTCGACTATCCCAAGATCGACTTCCAGGACCTCTATTACTACGCGGCGCCGAAGCCGAAGAAGACGGTCAGCTCCCTCGATGAGATCGATCCGGAGATCCTGAAGACCTACGAAAAGCTCGGCATTCCCCTGCGGGAAGTCGCCATGCTCGAAGGCGTCGAGCCGAAGGTTGGCGAGGAAGATCCGGCCCGCCGTAAGATCGCGGTCGACGCGGTCTTCGATTCGGTGTCGGTTGCGACCACGTTCAAGGCGGAGCTGAAGAAGGCCGGCGTGATTTTCATGCCGATCTCGGAGGCGATCCGCGAGCATCCCGAGCTGGTGCAGAAGTATCTCGGCACCGTGGTGCCCACCTCGGACAATTTCTACGCGACGCTGAACTCGGCGGTATTCTCGGACGGCTCGTTCGTCTACGTGCCGCCCGGCGTGCGCTGCCCGATGGAGCTGTCGACCTATTTCCGCATCAACGAGCGCAACACGGGTCAGTTCGAGCGCACGCTGATCATCGCGGACAAGGGCTCCTACGTCTCCTATCTCGAGGGCTGCACTGCGCCGCAGCGCGACGAGAACCAGCTGCACGCGGCCGTGGTCGAGCTCGTCGCGCTCGACGACGCCGAGATCAAATACTCGACGGTGCAGAACTGGTATCCGGGCAATTCGGAAGGCAAGGGCGGCATCTACAATTTCGTCACCAAGCGTGGCGACTGTCGCGGTGCCAATTCAAAGATCTCCTGGACCCAGGTCGAGACGGGCTCGGCGATCACCTGGAAATATCCGAGCTGCATCCTGCGCGGCGACAATTCGCGGGGCGAGTTCTACTCGATCGCGATCTCGAACGGCTTCCAGCAGGTCGATTCGGGCACCAAGATGATCCACCTCGGCAAGAACACGTCGAGCCGCATCATCTCCAAGGGCATCGCCGCCGGCAAATCGCAGAACACCTATCGTGGGCTCGTCACCGCGCATCGGAAAGCCACCGGCGCGCGCAACTTCACCGCCTGCGATTCCCTGCTGATCGGCGACAAATGCGGCGCGCACACCGTGCCGTACATCGAGGCGAAGAACTCCTCGGCGACGTTCGAGCACGAGGCGACGACGTCGAAGATCTCCGAGGACGTGCTGTTCTACTGCATCCAGCGCGGTCTCTCGCAGGAAGAGGCGGTTGGCCTCGTGGTCAACGGCTTCGTCAAGGATGTGCTTCAGCAGCTGCCGATGGAGTTCGCGGTGGAAGCGCAGAAGCTGATCTCGATCTCGCTTGAAGGGTCGGTCGGTTAACACCGACCCTCGCGGTGCGCTTAGGCGCTCCATGCCTCATTTGAATAGACTGGACACCAACAATGCCTTTGCTTGAAGTGAAAGACCTGAAGGTTCGTGTCGAGGAGCGTGAGATCCTCCACGGGCTGACGCTGACCGTGAATGAGGGCGAGGTGCACGCCATCATGGGACCGAACGGCTCCGGCAAGTCGACGCTCTCCCATGTCATCGCCGGCAAACCCGGCTATGAGGTCACCGACGGCCAGATCCTGTTCAGGGGCGAGGATCTCCTGGAGATGGATCCCGACGAGCGCGCCGCCAAAGGCGTGTTCCTGGCGTTCCAGTATCCGGTCGAGATTCCCGGTGTTACCACCATGAATTTCCTCCGTACCGCACTCAATGCCCAGCGCAAGGCTCGCGGCGAGAGCGAACTGATGGTGCCGGACTTTTTGAAGAAGGTCCGCGAGGTCTCGAAGTCGCTGAACATCCCGCAGGACATGCTCAAGCGCGGCGTCAATGTCGGCTTCTCCGGCGGCGAGAAGAAGCGCAACGAGGTGCTCCAGATGGCGCTGTTCGAGCCCAGCCTGTGCATCCTCGACGAGATGGATTCCGGCCTCGACATCGACGCGCTGCGCATCGCGGCCGACGGCGTCAACGCGCTGCGCTCGCCGAAGCGCGCCATGGTCGTCATCACCCACTATCAGCGGCTGCTGAACTACATCGTGCCCGACGTCGTGCACGTGATGTCGAAGGGCCGCGTCGTGAAGAGCGGCGGCAAGGAGCTGGCACTGGAGCTGGAAGCGTCCGGCTATGCCCAGTTCGAGGACGCCGCGTAAGGAATTTTGCAATGAACGTTGCTGTGGCAAAGACCGGAAAGGGCCGCGCGGTGAGCGATCTCTTCGCCAGCGTCGAAGGCCGCTTGCCGGGTCCGCCTGCTGTGATCGCGGCGCGTCGCGAAGCCTTCGAGAATTATGAGCGGCTCGGCCTGCCGCACCGCCGGCTCGAGGAATGGAAATACACGGATCTGCGCGCGCTGGTCGGCGAGGTCCTGCCGCTGGCGGCCAGCCCCGACGCGGCCGCGCTGGCGCGCGCCGCGGACGCGGTGAAGGCGCATGCCATCGCGGGCGCCCGCAAGCTGGTGCTGGTCGACGGCGTGTTCGCGGCCGATCTGTCCGACGTGAAGGCGCTCGGCTCCGAGACGAGCCTCAAGACCCTGCGCGAGACGCTGGAGACCGATGCCGATCTCCTCAACACGGCGCCCACCGATGCCGTGATCGCGCTGAACGCCGCCATGGCAACCGACGGCGTCGTGCTGTCGATCGCTGACGGCGCGCAGCTGTCCGCGCCGATCCAGATCATCCACATCGCAACCGCGGCTTCCGCCTCGAGCTTCACCCGTTCGCAGGTTGCGATCGGGAAGGGCGCTCGCGCCACCATCGTCGAAAGCTTCGTTGCGGCAGGTAGCAAGGCCTACCAGGTCAACGATGCCGTGCTGGTGAAGGTTGGCGACGACGCCGATGTTGCACACATTCGCCTGATGGACGATGCGCCTGACGCGGTGAACGTCACCTCGCAGTTCATGACGGTCGGCGCCAATGTGAAGTTGAACTTCTTCAACATGACCATTGGCGCGGCGGTCAGCCGCTTGCAGGGCTTCATCACACTGGCGGGCGAGGGCAGCGAGCTCTCCGTCAACGGCGTCAACCTTTTGAAGCAGACCGAGCATGGTGACACCACACTGGTCGTCGACCACGCCGTGCCGAACTGCGTCAGCCGCGAGACTTTTCGCGCCGTGATCGACGATCGCGCTCATTCGGTATTCCAGGGGCGTATCATCGTTCGTCCCGATGCGCAGAAGACCGACGGCAAGATGATGACCCGCGCGCTGCTGCTCTCGGACGAGGCGGAAGCCGACAACAAGCCCGAACTGGAAATCTTTGCCGATGACGTCTCCTGCGGCCACGGCGCCACTGCCGGCGCGCTGGACGACAGCCTCTTGTTCTATCTGAAGGCGCGCGGCCTGCCGGAGAAGCAGGCCCAGGCGCTGCTGATCCAGGCCTTCGTGGGCGAGGCGATCGAGCAGATCGCCGACGACGGCTTGCGCGAGCACGTGATCGGCATCGCCGAGCGCTGGCTGGAGCGCCGGTCATGAGCACGCATCCGGCGGTCAAGAACGGCGCCTACGACGTTGCGCGCGTGCGCCAGGATTTTCCCGCGCTCGCCATGCAGATCTACGGCAAGCCGCTGGTCTATCTCGACAACGCCGCCTCGGCGCAGAAGCCCGGCGCCGTGCTCGACCGCATGACGCAGGCCTATACGAGCGAATACGCTAACGTGCATCGCGGCCTGCATTACCTCGCAAATGCGGCGACGGAGGCCTATGAGGGCGCGCGGGCAAAAGTCGCGCAATTCGTCAATGCCCGCCGCACAGAAGAGATCATCTTCACCCGCAACGTCACCGAGGCCATCAACCTCGTGGCGTCGTCCTGGGGCGAGCCGAACATCAAGCAGGGCGACGAAATCGTCCTCTCGATCATGGAGCACCATTCCAACATCGTGCCCTGGCATTTCCTCAGGGAGCGCCATGGCGCGGTGATCAAATGGGCGCCCGTCGATGACGAAGGCAACTTCCTGATCGACGAGTTCGAGAAGCTGCTGACGCCGAAGACCAAGCTGGTCGCCGTCACCCAGATGTCGAACGCCCTCGGAACCTTCGTTCCCATAAAGGAGGTCGTGCGACTGGCCCACGAGCGCGGCATTCCCGTGCTGGTCGACGGTGCACAGGGCGCGGTGCATCTGCCCGTCGACGTGCAGGATCTCGACTGCGATTTCTACGCATTCACCGGCCACAAGATTTATGGCCCGACCGGTATCGGCGCGCTCTATGCCAAGCATGAGCATCTTGTCGCGATGCGCCCCTTCAACGGTGGCGGCGAGATGATCCGCGAGGTTGCGAAGGACTGGGTCACCTATGGCGACCCGCCGCACAAGTTCGAAGCTGGCACCCCGCCCATCGTCGAAGCGATCGGCCTCGGTGCCGCCATCGATTACGTCAATTCGATCAGCAAGGAGCGTATCGCCGCGCACGAGCGCGATCTCGTCACCTACGCCCAGGACCGGCTCCGTGAGATCAACTCGCTGCGGCTGATCGGTACTGCGCGCGGCAAGGGGCCGGTGATCTCCTTCGAGCTCAAGGGCGCGCATGCCCACGACGTCGCCACCGTGATCGACCGTCAGGGCATCGCAGTGCGCGCCGGCACCCATTGCGTGATGCCGCTTTTAGAGCGGTTCAACGTCACCGCCACCTGCCGGGCGTCGTTCGGCATGTATAATACGCGGGAAGAAGTCGATCATCTGGCACAAGCGCTTCTGAAGGCGCGGGATTTGTTCGCATGAGTGACACGGCCGAAATCAAAGCCAATCCGATGGAGACCCATTCGGCGCTGCCGCCGGAGGAGACCGAGCGTCTGACCACCGAGATCATCGCGGGCCTCAAGACCGTATTTGATCCGGAAATCCCGGCCGACATCTACGAGCTCGGCCTGATCTACAAGGTCGAGATCAAGGACGACCGTTCGGTCGACGTGCAGATGACGCTGACGACACCGAACTGCCCGGCTGCGGGCGAGCTGCCGACCATGGTCGAGAACGCGGTCGCCAGCGTCCCGGGCGTCGGCGTGGTCGACGTCAAGGTCGTCTGGGAGCCGCCGTGGTCGCCCGAGCGCATGAGCGACGAGGCGCGCCTCGTGCTCAATATGTGGTGACGGTCTCAGCTCGCATTGAATTCGCCTCGCAACGGACCACATAGATAACATGACCCAGATCTCGTCAGGCTCGACACCAGCTTCGACACCAAAGCCCCGGCGGGCGCGCCCGCAGGTGATGCGGCTGACGGACGCCGCCGCGCAGCGGATCACGGAGCTGACCCAGCGCGCGGACTCCGAGATCGTCGGCCTGCGCGTCGGCGTGAAGAACGGCGGCTGCGCCGGCCAGTCCTACACGGTCGAATACGCCCACGAGATCCGGCCGACTGACGAGGTCGTCGAGGACAAGGGCGTCAAGATACTGGTCGATCCCAAGGCCGTGCTGTTCCTGCTCGGCACCGAGATGGACTACAAGGCCGACAAGATGCAGGCCCAGTTCGTCTTCAACAATCCCAACCAGGTCTCCGCCTGCGGCTGCGGCGAGTCGGTCGAGCTGCGGCCGGCGAAGGTCGACGGGTAGTTTTCCCCGCCCTTGCGAGGAGCTCGCGACAAAATTGCGTAGCAATTTTGCGCTGATGCGACGGAGCAATCCAGACTGTCTCTGCCTCGGCAGTCTGGATTGCTTCGCGGAGCCTGTCATCGGGCCGCGCTTCGCGCGGACCCGTTGGCTCGCAATGACGGCAGTGGTATAGTGGCTGGCCTGCTCGCTCCGGGATACCCATGGACCGCGAATTCCTGATCGACCTGTTCGCCGATTTCGGTCCCGTCACGATCCGCAAAATGTTTTCCGGCTACGGCATCTCCGCCGAGGGCATCAACTTCGCGCTGTCCTTGCGCGCCGGGCTGTTCTTCCGCGCCGACGAGATGACGATCCCGAATTTCGAGGCGGAAGGCTCAAGGCCGTTCCAATACTCGACCCGCGCCAAGACAGTCACAGTGAACTCCTACTGGCAGTTGCCCGCGCGCTTGTTCGACGATTCCGAGGAGCTGGCACAATGGGCGAGGGCAGCGCTCGCTGCCGCCCAGCGCGCCAAGGTCAAGAAGCGGCCGAAGACGAAGAAGGTCAGCAAAGCTGCCAAGGCGCCCGCCGGAAAGCCCAGCCAGAAAACTTCGTCAAAAAGATCGCTCAACAAGTTTGCGGTGCGCAAGCGTGCAAAGCGAAAGGCGTAATTCTCGGGGCTCGCGCCAAGAGGTGCGCTCCGGAATGACAGCGAGGGTCGGGCCTACGCCACCCGGTTGTGCGTCTCGACCGCGTATTCCGGATCGACTTCACAGATCACGCGGTTGCGGCCGTTGCGCTTGGCGGCGTAGAGGCAGGCATCCGCGCGTTCGATCAGGGCGTCGGTGTCGTCGCCCTGCCTGAGCATGGAGACGCCGACGGAGATGGTGACGCGGCCGAGAATCTCGCCGGTGGATTTCTTCTTCAGTTCCTTCGCCATCACCGCGCGGCGGATGTGATCGGCCACCGTGAGTGCCTGGCGCAGCGCCGTGTTGGGCAGCACGACCGCGAATTCTTCGCCGCCATAACGCGCGGTGATGTCCTGGCCCTTGATGGTCTGCTTCAGGGACAAGCCGACAAGGCGCAGCACCTGGTCGCCGGTGAGGTGGCCGTAGGAATCGTTGAATGACTTGAAATGATCGATATCGAACAGCAGCAGCGACAGCGGCTCCCCGGAGGCGAGCGCGCTCTGCACCGCCATGCCGATCATGCGATCGAAATATTTGCGATTGCCGAGGCCGGTGAGCGGATCGGTGAGGCTCTCGGCGCGGATCGCCTCCAGGCTCTGCTGGAGATTGCTGATCTCGTTCCTCGATAGTATCAGGCGGCCTTCCAGCGCCTTGTTGGCCTCGCGCATCTCGCTGGTCGAACGCAGCAGCGTCTCGACGATCGCCTTGATCTGGTCGCGGCCCTTGGCCGACGACAGTTTCTCGGTCGCACCCGACAGGCTGGCGTCGTAGGCGCCGCTCATCCCGAGCGCATCGCCGAGAACCTTCATCACGTCGTCGATCTCGCCGATGACGCGCGCGCCCACCTTATCGATGCGGTCGGTGGTCTTGATATGGGAGAGATAGGTCTCGTAGATCTGCTCGAGATCGGCTTCGGTCAGCTTGCCGTTGCGCGCCAGCGTCTCGTTGATGATCTTGTTGAGCGGTGCGTTGTAGCCGGTGGCGTAGACGTACCAGATCTCGTAATTGCGCGGAATTGCCGTCTGCCGGAGCGATCGAATCTGGCCGAGCGCCACTTCGGCGAACGCCATCGTGCGTTCGTGTTCGTCGAGAACCTTGACCACGGAACATACCCCGCAGCGGTCGGTGCGCCCCCGACCGCAGCAATGCTTAAATTATGTTCCTAGGCTAACGGACGATCGTGAACGCCCCGTAAATATACGTTCGCCAATGCATCCGAAAAAAGTGTGGGGCGTTTTTCCTCAACCGAAACCAAAAGCGCGTGTCGCGCTTCAGGCTCCGGCGGGGGAGCGAACCGGCCGCAGCAGAAATGCCGGCAGATGCGAGTGATCGCCCGGCTCGGCGTCGACCTCCCGCTGCCGGCGCGGTTCGGGACGGCCGATCGAGGGCACGTGCGACGGATTGGCCTGATGGCGCGCGCTCTGACGCGGCTCAGATGACGGCCGTGCTTCGCGGGGAGGCCGCGCTTGGCGTGCAGCCCTTGGCTCGCGAGCGGGCCGGGCTTCGGCCGCGGGGCTTGCATCGACCGAAGGCCTTGCCTCGGAGGGCTGCGGCGCGTCGCCACGCGGCTCGTGGCCGCGACGCGGCTTGCCCCGTCCGCCACGGGAGCGCTCGCGGTCCCGTCCGCGAGACTCGCGCGGGCGCTCGCTGTGTTCGGTCGTGCTCCCGTGCACCTCGAAGTCACCCTCGGCGCGCGGAATGCTCTGGCCGATCAGCTTCTCGATCGCCGCCATCGACTTCTGGTCGAGCGGTGTCACGATCGAGATCGCCGTGCCGGTGCGGCCGGCGCGGCCGGTGCGGCCGATGCGATGGACGTAGTCGTCAGCGTGGTGGGGGACGTCGAAATTGAAGACGTGGCTGACCTCGGGAATGTCGAGGCCGCGAGCGGCGACGTCGGAGGCGACCAAGAGCGGCAACTCACCCTTGCGGAACTGTTCGAGCGCCGCCGTGCGGGCCGATTGGTCCATGTCGCCGTGCAGGGCGCCGACGCTGAAGCCGTGCTTCTGAAGGGATTTGTGAACGATGGCGACCTCGCGCTTGCGATTGCAGAAGATGATCGCGTTCTTGAGATCCTTGGCCTCGCGCAGCAGGCGGCGGAGCAACTCGCGCTTCTCGTGCGCCTCGCGCCCAGCGGGCACCTGGGCCTGCGTGACGGTCACGGCTGTCGTGGCGGGTTTGGAGACCTCGATCTTCTGCGGATTGTGCAGGAAGGCCTCGGTGATGCGCCGGATCTCCGGCGGCATGGTCGCGGTGAAGAACAGGGTCTGCCGCGTAAACGGGACGAGCTTGCAGATGCGCTCGATGTCGGGGATGAAGCCCATGTCGAGCATGCGGTCGGCTTCGTCGATGACGAGCAGCTCGACGCCGGTGAGCAGGAGGCCACCGCGCTCGGTATGGTCGAGCAGGCGGCCCGGCGTTGCGATCAGCACGTCGACGCCGCGCGTCAGCTTGGCATCCTGGTCGCCGAACGAGACGCCGCCGATCAGAAGCGCGACGTTGAGTTTCTGGCCCGCGCCGTAACGGTCGAAGTTTTCCTTCACTTGCGCCGCGAGTTCGCGGGTCGGCTCGAGGATCAGCGTGCGCGGCATGCGCGCCCGGGCTCGACCCTTTTCGAGGATGGTGAGCATCGGCAGCACGAAGGCCGCGGTCTTGCCGGTGCCGGTCTGGGCGATGCCGAGCACGTCCTTGCGTGCGAGGACGTGGGGGATCGCCTGTTCCTGGATGGGAGTGGGGGTGGTGTAACCGGTGGCCGCCACTGCGGCGAGGACTTTTTCGGATAGTCCGAGATTGGTGAAGGACATTGAGCCTCTGGTCGAAACCGCCGTTCGGAATCGAGGGTAAAAAGGCTGTCGCGTTCCACCCCAAAACGGCGTGCTCTCAAAGAAGCTGGGGGTGCTGACTCACGCGAACAAAGCGCCAGGCTCGAGAATCGATCTTCGATTTGAGCCGCGTCGCCCCGGAACATAGGCAGGAATCCGCCAAAGTCAATGGAGCGGGCGCGGGAAGACCCTAAAAAACCTGAGGTTTTTGCCCAAATAGCGGGCGCGGCTGCGGTTTTCCGCCCAAGCGGCGGACTGACCAGAGCCGGCAAACGGCGGCTAATGCCCCGCCCGAACCTGGGCCCGGAAGTCGCCTGGGGCGATGCCATAGGCAGCGTTAAAGACTCGGTAGTAGGTCGCCAAGCTCTCGAAGCCGCAGGCGGCCGCGATGTCGGCAATCAGCCGCTCCGGAGCCTCGCGGATCAGGCGGCGGCTCTGTTTCAGCCGCTCTTCGGTGATCGTCTGCGAGAAGCTCTTCTCCGCCGTCTCGAACAGCATATGCAGGTGACGCACGGAAATGCCGAGCCAGTCGGCCACCATCGTCGGCGCGAGATTGGGGTCTTGCAGGTGACGCGCGATCAGGCGCCGGGCCTGCGACAGACGGGCGGTCCGCAGCGCGGCCTGCCCGCGGCGGCCGCCGGGCCGCACGATGCCGCGCTCGATCAGCGCCAGGTGGGCCAGGACCTGAACAAGGGAGGCCTGCACCGGGGAGGCGGCGTCGAAGCAGCCGTCATTGCCGGCAACATCGTCGAGATCGGCAAAGCAGGTGCCGAGCAGGGGCGCCAGGGTGGGATCGTCAAACGTCCGCGGTGCAAGCTCGCGCATGCGTTTGTCCTGCGCCGGGATGTTGCTCACCGGGATCTTCAGGATTCGCAAATGGAAGCCGCCTGCGCCCAGCGGCGCGGTACGATAGGGCAGGTCGATATGGCTGGTGGCAAAGCCGCCGTTTGCGATCGCAAAGTCGCTGCCGCGCATGCCGCCGAACCAGCCGCCGCTGCCAAGCTGCTGGTAGACGCAGATGGCGTCGCCCGGTGCGGAGGCGATGTCGGATGCGCTACGCTCGACCGTGTAGGCGGAGGCCTTCAACTCGACGAGGCTGGCGCCGCCAAGCTGGCGCAGCGAGAATTCGCCGAAGAAATCGGCGCGGCGTTCGCGCTCGAGCTCGGCCGTGACGCCGAACAGACCCTTGGCGCGCACCTCGCGCCAATAGTCGAAGCGGTCATGCGGCTCGACCTCGTCGGTGCACCAGCGATACACGATACCTCTCGCTTCCAATGGGATTACCCAGAGACATTGCTAAGGAAGAGCAGATTCCAGCGGAATCTGCCATAGGACCGACGATGGAATCGGGGACCGAGGCCCTTGAACCCTCGATATGTCTGGACCGACTATCACATCAACGGCTGGGTTTCCCATGAACGACCTTTCGAGGGGGCCGGCGGAGGGCCGTTCTGCAACGGGGTATTCCAATGACGCGTCGGCTTTTCAGAATTCTGGCGGCACTCGGCCTCGCAGCGGGCCTGAGCGGATTCGCGCTTCCCGCGCATGCCGAGAAGCGGGTCGCGCTCGTCGTTGGCAACAACGACTACAGGAACGTGCCGAAGCTGCTCAAGGCCGTCAACGACGCACGCACCATGGGCGACACGCTGAAGCAGCTCGGGTTCTCGGTGATGGTCGCCGAGAATCAGAACCGGCAGCAATTCTCCGAGACGTTGCTCGCCTTCGACAAGGCGATCGAGCCCGGCGACACCGCGTTCTTCTTCTATGCCGGCCACGGTTTCGAGATCGCGGGCCAGAACTACTTGCTGCCGACCGACGTTCCGGCGGCGACGGAAGGGCAGGAAGAGCTCGTGCGCGACGCCTCCATCCTGGCCGACCGCATCGTCGAGCGCCTTCAGAACAAGAGGGCGCGGACCTCGATCTTGGTGTTCGACGCCTGCCGCAACAACCCGTTCGAGCGCAAAGGTACCCGCGCGGTCGCCGGTGGCGGCGGGCTCGCGCCGATGACGCAACTGCCGGAAGGCGTGTTCTCGGTGTTTTCGGCAGGTCCCCGCCAGACCGCGCTCGATCGCCTCTCCAACGACGACGCCAACCCCAATTCAGTGTTCACGCGCACTTTCGCCAGGGAGCTGCTCAAGGCCGGCGAGAACCTCGTGCAGGTGGCGCAGCGCACCCGCCGTGCCGTCAGTGAGATGGCCGATACCGTGAAGCACAAGCAGGTGCCGGTCTATTTCGATCAGATGGTCGACGACGTCTTCCTTAGCGGCCTCGCCAAGGATGCCGCCGCGCGCGCGGACGATCCGCCGCCGCAGAAGCTCGCCGCGCTCCCGCCGGTATCGGTGCCGCACCTGCCGAAGGAGGAGACCACCAACGCGCCGATCGCGAGCTTCTCGCGGCACAATGGCGGCTGGAGCGTGGTGTTCTCCTTCGCTGATCCGACGCTTGGCATCTCCTGGCGCATGGCCGGCAAGGGCGATTTCCGCGAAACCGGCTTCATCGACACGCTCGATCCGCGCACGCGCAAGCGGATGCCGAACCCGTCGGTCGAATTGCCGCCGGATGCGCAAGCCGGCACCATCGAGGTCCGCTATGTCGATCAGTCCGGCGCGATGCAGGGGCCGTTCCCGATCAGGTTCGATCCCGAGGCCGCGCTGATCCGCGACCAACGCAAGATCCTCGACATGACCGCGACAAGCTGGCTGTCATTCCGCGAGTTCAATGGACTGCTGGTCTACTACACGCATCTCGTGTCCTACCGCTGCGCCATTCGCGAGGTGCGCATTGGTGTCGACACTGCCGTGCCGAACCAGGTGCTGAAGATGCCTCCTTGCGACATGCGCGATCCCAGCGCGATCAGCGCCGGCATGCCGCTCTACATGAAGCTCGCCCCGGCGACGCAGTCCGTCTCGGTTGAGCTGACCTACCGCGACGGCAGCGTGTCGGAGATCAAGAGCTTTCGCAGCGCGAACCGCAGCAATAATTGAGATCTTCGTCGGCCGCGACAGGAGAGGAACAACTCCTGCTGACCTGGATTGTCAGTCAAACCAGGGAGACGATCCATGATCCGCAGATCCATCTTCGTAACGATCGCTTGCGTTGCACTTTCGACGGCGGCTTTTGCCCAAGGGGGCGGTGGTGCGGCGGGCGGCGCCGGTGGCGCCAGCGCCGGATCGGGGGCCAGCTCAGGTGCAGGGGTGGGCACGTCACCCAGCAGCGCCAACTCCGGGCCGTCGGCTCCCTCGGGGATGGGGACGCATGACACCACCACGGGGGCCAACGTCAACACCAATACCGGCCCGGTCAACCCGAACGTTCAGTCCCCAACCGCAAATGGTAAGACGCCGTCAGCAGCACAAGCCGAGCGGAACATGGGTGTCGGTCATGCGACCAATGGGTTGCCGATCGGCAGTCCAGGCACCGGGACCAGCAACGAGGACCAGAAATAGTCGATCCCGTCCTCACCCAAGGCCCGCGCTCTGCGGGCCTTTTTTTTGGCGCTTGTTTGCTGCAGCAAAGCGGCCCCGGTGAGCTTTTGTCTGCAAATTGAGACTGCACTCGGCCTGGATCGCGTTAGTATCGTCCGGCATATCTTCATCGATACTCACATCGCGGATCGCGGCTGCCATGACATCCGACCAACAATCAAACCGGACCATGAAGGTCCGCTGCTGCATCGTCGGCGGCGGGCCAGCGGGCATGATGCTCGGCTATCTCCTGGGCCGCGCCGGCATCGAGGTCGTGGTACTGGAGAAGCATGCGGATTTCTTCCGCGATTTCCGCGGCGACACCGTGCATCCCTCAACACTTCAGGTGATGGACGAACTTGGCCTGATCGACGGCTTCCTGAAGCTGCCGCATCAGCGCTTGCAGAAGATGGACGGCCTGTTCGGTGGCACGCCGGTGCGCATCGCCGATCTCAGCCGGCTCCACACCAAGTACCCCTTCATCGCTTTCATGCCGCAATGGGACTTCCTGAATTTCCTGCGCGAGGCCGGCCGGCGCTTTACCTCGCTCAAGGTGATGATGAGCACGGAGGCGGTCGATCTGATCCGCCGCGGCGAGACGGTCGCCGGCGTGCGGGCGAGGACGCCTGAGGGCATTATCGACATCGAGGCGGATCTCACCATTGCCTGCGACGGCCGGCATTCGACGGTGCGCGAGCGCGCCGGCCTTGCCGTCGAGGAGATCGGCGCGCCGATGGACGTGCTGTGGTTCCGCGCCGGCCGCAGACCCGACGAGACGGAGAATGTGTTCGCGCGCGTCGAGCCCGGCAAGATGATGATCACCTTCGATCGCGGCGACTATTGGCAATGCGCCTACGTCATCGCCAAGGGGCAATTTGATGCGGTGAAGGCGAGGGGATTGACGGCGCTGCTCGACGACGTCGTGCGCATGGCGCCGATCCTGAAAAGCGGCATCGCGGACGTGAAGAGCTTTGACGACATCAAGCTGCTCACCGTCGCGATCAACCGCCTGACGCGCTGGACGCGGCCCGGCCTGCTTCTCATCGGCGACGCCGCGCACGCGATGTCGCCGGTCGGCGGCGTCGGCGTCAATCTCGCCGTGCAGGACGCGGTCGCAACCGCAAACCTGCTGGCGGATGAGCTGCAGCACGGTTGTCCCTCGGAGAACGAGCTCGATGCGGTGCGACGCCGGCGCGAGTTCCCGGTGAAGATGACGCAGCGAATGCAGGTCGTCGTGCAGAACAACATCATCAGCGGCGCCTTGCTAGGCAGCGACCGGCCGTTGAAGGTGCCGCTGATCGTGCGCCTCATCACTGCGCTGCCCTGGCTCCAGGGCATTCCGGCGCGCCTGCTTGCGCTCGGCGTTCGGCCCGAGCACGTGCAGTCGAAGGCGGCGCCGCCATCGTAGCGCAAGACTCGGTAGGGATAACGCTGCATTAAATTACGCTCGGTGCGTTGCACGCTTGCAACATCGCGAATGCATTCAAGGCGCAACGTGTGCTCATCCGCCACATTAACCGTGTTGATTTCAATTTTGGTAAGGGCCGTCTGTGAGCGTGCGCCCATCAACGGACACGGGGTCTACCATGCGTACCAAATTGATTGCCGCCTTCGCCTGCACGACCGCTCTGGTTTCGATCGGCGCGGCTTCCGCTGCCGATCTCGGTGCGCGCTACACGAAGGCGCCCGCCTATGTCGAGCCGCTGTTCAACTGGACCGGCTTCTATGTCGGCGGCCACATCGGTGGCGCGTGGACCAACGAGCAGTTCATCAACAACGGAACCGGCGCGCCGTTCGGCGATCTTTCGCCGGGCGAAGGCTTCCGCCAGCGCAAGTCGGGCATCATGGGCGGCGCCCAGATCGGCTACAACTGGCAGGCCAACAATTACGTGTTCGGCATGGAAGGCACGATCTCCGGCCTCGACAACAAGGGCACGGTGGTAAACAACGTGTTTGGCGCCGCGGACGACGTGTTCTCCTGGCGTGCCAACGTGCTCGCGACCATCGTCGGCCGCGCTGGCTTCGCCGTGCAGAACAACCTCTTCTACATCAAGGGTGGCTATGCCGGCGCGAACAACCGTCTGTCGGTCAGCGACACCGTCGGTGTGTCGGGCTCGGGCGGACAGACCCACTGGGCCAACGGTTGGACCGTCGGCGCCGGCTGGGAATACGGCGTCACCCGCAACTGGATCGTTGGCCTCGAATACAACTACGCGGCCTTCGGCAGCCAGACCTATCAGCTCGGCGGCACCTCGGGTAACTACACCTTCGATGCCAAGCCGCGCGACATCCAGTGGGCCGTCGTGCGCGCGAGCTACAAGTTCGACGCCCCGACCATCGCCCGTTACTGAGCACGTCGACGCAACGCGACCAACGATCAAAAAAAGCACGGCCAAAATTCAAAGCCCCGGCATGGTCCGGGGCTTCTTTTTTGCGTTGGTGGATTGCGGCCACGGCCGGCCTCAGGCCATCACCGAGAAGCCGCCGTCGACCGGGATCGCGGTGCCGGTGAGGAAGTTCGAGGCGGGCGATGCGAGGAACACGGCGATGCCGGCGAAGTCGTCGATGTCGCCCCAACGTCCTGCAGGCGTGCGCGCCAGCACGCGCTCGTGCAGCCCTGAGACCTGCTGTCGTGCGCCGCGGGTGAGGTCGGTGTCGATCCAGCCCGGCAGGATGGCGTTGACCTGGATGTTGTCGGGCGCCCACGCATTGGCGCAGGCGCGTGTGTACTGCACGATGCCGCCCTTGCTCGCCGCATAGGCGGTCGCGAAGCTCGCGCCGAAGATCGACATCATTGAGCCGATATTGATCACCTTGCCGTTGCCGGACGCCTTCAAGGCTGGATAGGCCAGCTTCGAGCAGACGAAGGCGCTGGTGAGGTTGGTGTCGATCACCTTGTTCCACTCGTCGAGCTCGAGTTCGTGCGGGGGCTTGCGGATGCTCATGCCGGCATTGTTGATGAGGATGTCTATCCGGCCGAGCTCGCTGACGACACCGTCGACCATGGCCGCCACGGCGGCCTTGTCGGTCACGTCGGTGGTGACCGCGATCGCCTTCACGCCGCGCCGTCTGAGATCGGCCACGGCTGCGGCGGACTTGGTTTCATTGCGTCCCGCCACGGCGATGTCGGCTCCGGCATCGGCAAGGCCGCGGGCCATGCCAAGCCCGATGCCGCCATTGCCTCCTGTTACGACAGCGACCTTGCCGCGAAGGTCGAATCGGCTGGATGTCATGCTCTCAGTACCTTTTCTTGTCCTGGTTTGTTCTATTGGCTGCTCTGCCAGATCAGCACCAGCCCGAAGCCGGCCATGGCTGCGCCATAGCCAGCCCATTGCAGCTGGTCGACCATGAAGCTCGATCCCGGCCAGGCGAGCGTGCCCGTGCCTTGTCCGATCCAGAGCAGCCCGACGGCAGTCGCAAACAGGCCTGCGATCAGCAGAAATCGGCGCATGCGTTCCTCCCATCAGTCCGCTTCTGTCGCGACGCGGCATGAACGATTGCCGTGCACCCGCGAACTTGGACGCAGACTAGCCGTAGCTTCGGCTCCGATACAATGGGCCGCGATTGACACGCGGGGCGCCGGCTCATGCAGGAACGTCATTGACGGTGAGGAGATCACAACGAAAAAGCCCCGGACGATGCCGGGGCTTTGACGTTTGGTCCTGAGACCAGATCAGTACTTCGCGACGACCGGGCCGCTCCAGTTGAAGCGATAGACCAGCGAGGTGCTGATAGTCTGGACCCAGGGCTTGAAGGTGGCGGCCGTGCCAAGCGGCGCAACAACACCGCAACCGGCAACAGTACAGGTCTCAGGCAAGCTGATCCGATCGTAGAAGGCGGACCGATATTCGGTCTTCATGAACCAACCAGGGGCGCTGATCCCGAAGATGTTGAGGTTGTTCTCAACACCGCCGCCCACGAACCAGCCGTCACGCCGGAAAGACGACGTATTCAGGAGGGTCGGGCCTCCACCGGCAGTCAGTGTGGACAGGCTGGTGCCAGACCATTCCGATCCGGAATAACCGGCGTTCACGTAGGAAAGGACGTTCGGGGCAACCAAATAACCGAGCCTGACGCCAGCGGCGTAGCTGGTCCGGAGCTTTTCGCGTCCTTCCACGAAATTGAAGGGATCGCTGAGGGAACCACGAATGTCACCAAATTGACCATCGGCGAAGACGCCCGCCACCCAGCTCGGGGTGAACTGCCAGTCATAACCAAGACCGACCGTTCCGAACCAGCCGCTACCGCCCAAACGCTGATCGCGGGTCAGCGCAGTGCCTGCCGCACCAAAGGCGCCGAACGGCCCGACAACACCAGTGCTCTGAACGTTGCTGTCCGCGTTCCAGAGCCCGCCGCCGGCACCGCCGAAGATGTAGAAGCCGGTCCAGTTGGCGACCGGCGCGGGCGCCGGAGCCTTCACGTACGGACGGGCCCCAAGGTCGGCCGCCGAGGCCGAACCGGTCAAAGCCGCAACCGCGGTCAGAGCAAGCAAAATCTTCTTCATTTCCAAATCCCCAACCTTGGTTCGCTTAGCAGGTGCGAGCGCCGTTCCGTTCAAATTCGATGGTTGGACTATAGACGGATTCTGCTGAAATGCTGTTGCTGAGCGGACACAGATGACTGAAAACGATCCGGTGTTGTACGGAGGACACAGGGACCCCGGAGTGATGTCGTCCGCCTTAAAAATGAACGCCTACAATAACTTACGCGATGACTTCCATTACACGCTAAAGATGAAGGTCGTCGCGAAAATCACCATATTCGACGTAGAGGGAGAAAGTTGCTTCAGCCGCCGGCGAAAAAGCGAAAATCAAATCGCCCCCGATTCTTATCTTTGCGGCGCGGTCTGGGATGAGTCGGAGCTGGACTGTTCATCTCTCGCCATCGCGACGCGATGAGCAGATGGAAACCGCAAGCGGCTGGCCCGCTGCTTCCCGCTCTAGACGTCCAGCAGCTCTTCGCTGGCAAATTCGGCCTTGTCCGAGATGAACGCGAAACGTGCCTCGGCCTTGGTGCCCATCAGGCGCTCCACCGAATCCGCCGTGGTGTCGCGATCGTCGGCGAGCAGCACCACCTTGAGCAGCGTCCGCTTGGCCGGATCCATGGTGGTTTCCTTGAGCTGCGCCGGCATCATCTCACCGAGGCCCTTGAAGCGGTTCACCTCGACCTTGGCGTTGGCATTGAACGCGCTCTTGATCAGCTCTTCCTTGTGCTTGTCATCGCGCGCATAGACCGATTTGGTGCCGTGGGTCAGCTTGTAGAGCGGCGGCACCGCGAGGAAGAGGTGCCCTTCGTCGATCAGCCGCGGCATCTGCCGGTAGAAGAAAGTGATCAGCAGCGAAGCGATATGCGCGCCGTCGACGTCGGCGTCGGTCATGATGATGATGCGCTGATAGCGCAGATCCTCTTCGCGATAATGGGCAAGCGTGCCGCAGCCGATCGCCTGCACGAGATCGGAGAGCTGGGCATTCGCCGTCAGCTTGTCCTTGCCGGCTGAGGCGACGTTGAGAATCTTGCCGCGCAGCGGCAGCACGGCCTGGGTCTTGCGGTCGCGCGCCTGCTTGGCGCTGCCGCCGGCCGAGTCGCCCTCGACGATGAAGAGCTCGGAACCGTCGGTGCCGGCATCGGTGCAGTCGGCGAGCTTGCCGGGCAGACGCAGCTTCTTGCCGGCGGTCTTGCGCGCCGTCTCCTTTTCCTGGCGACGGCGCAGCCGCTCCTCGGCGCGGTCGATCACGAAATCGAGCAGCCTGTTGGCCATGTTCGGATTGCCCGACAGCCAATGATCGAACGGATCTTTGATCGCCTGTTCGACGATGCGCTGGGCCTCGGCGGTGGCGAGGCGATCCTTGGTCTGGCCCTGGAATTCAGGCTCGCGCACGAACACCGAGAGCATCACGGCAGCGCCCACCATCACGTCTTCGGAGGTGACGGAGGCCGCGCGCTTGCCCTGACCGACGCGCTCGGCGTGATCCTTCAGACCGCGCAGCAGCGCGCTGCGCAAACCCGATTCATGCGTGCCGCCATCGGGCGTCGGCACGGTGTTGGTGTAGGAGGAGAGAAAGCCGTCGGCATCCGCAGTCCACGCCACCGCCCATTCGCAGGCGCCATGAGCACCGTTGCGGCCGGACTTGCCGGAGAAGATGTCGGGATGCACCAGCGTGTCGGCGTGGATCGCCGCGGCAAGATAATCCTTGAGACCGCCGGGGAAGTGGAACGTCGCCTCCGCCGGCACGTCCTCGACGCCCTTGAGCAGCTCGGGCGCGCAGTTCCAGCGGATCTCGACCCCGCCGAACAGGTACGCCTTCGAGCGCGTCATCTTGAAAAGGCGCTGCGGCTTGAACGCGGCCTTGGCGCCGAAGATGTCGGTGTCGGGCTTGAAGCGCACGCGCGTGCCGCGGCGGTTGTTGACCTTGCCGAGATCCTCGAGCTTGCCTTTGGGGTGCCCGCGCTCGAACGTCATGCGGTAGAGCTTCTGGCTGCGCGCGACCTCGACCTCGAGACACGAGGAGAGGGCGTTCACCACGGAGATGCCGACGCCGTGCAGACCGCCCGAGGTCTCGTAGACCTTGGAGTCGAACTTGCCGCCCGAATGCAGCGTGCACATGATGACTTCGAGCGCCGACTTCTTCGGGAACTTCGGATGTGGATCGATCGGGATGCCGCGGCCGTTGTCGGTGACGGTCAGGAATCCGTCGGCGCTCAGATCCACCTCGATGAAGGTCGCGTGCCCGGCCAGCGCCTCGTCCATGGAATTGTCGATGACTTCGGCGAAGAGGTGATGCAGGGCCTTCTCATCGGTGCCGCCGATATACATGCCGGGTCGGCGCCGCACCGGTTCCAAGCCCTCGAGCACCTCGATGTCGGCCGCCGTATAGTCGGCTTCCCCGCCACCGCCGCGCGAGGCCGTCTTGGCGGCGGGCGCGCGAGACTTTGCCTCGTCGGCGCCGAACAGGTCGTCTTTCGCTTTGGTTTTCAATTGCTTGGACATATATCTTGATACGCTTTGAAGGCCGCATGGGCGGCGAATCGGTTAGGCCGACTATGCCACTTCTGGCTTGGAAAGGTTACCGCCGGGCGGGCCGGGCCGTGTGGTTGGGAGCCAATCCCGGCGATTTTACGCCGTAGGCCCGCCAATTCCCGGCAATTTGACGTCCCGCCCGCCTTGGGCCGGGCTTTGTGACTTGATGTCACACAAGCCCTTGGCTTACCAGTCCTTTTCATCGAGCAGCACCTTGAGACAGGGCGGGAAGGCTAATCTGGAATGGAGCAGTTTGCGCACGCCCTGGCCGACTTCGTGCGCGCTCACCAGGCTTGGGCCGCGCCGATCGTGTTCCTGCTCGCCTTCGGGGAGTCGCTTGCCTTCATCTCGCTGCTGGTCCCGGCCTGGGGCGCGCTGGTGGGGATCGGTGCGCTGATCGGAGCGAGCGGCATCAGCTTCTATCCGGTCTGGATCGCCGGCGGTATTGGCGCGGCGCTGGGCGACTGGGTCTCCTACTGGTTCGGCTACCGCTACAAGGAGAGGGTCGCGCAGATGTGGCCGCTTTCGCGCTATCCCGAACTCCTGCCCAAGGGCGAGGCTTTCGTGCGCAGCTGGGGCGTGCCCAGCATCTTCATCGGCCGCTTTTTCGGCCCCTTGCGCGCCTCGGTGCCGCTCGCAGCCGGCATCTTCGAGATGCCGTATTGGAGCTTCCAGGTCGCCAATTTCGTCTCAGCCCTGGTCTGGTCGGCGGCACTGCTGCTGTTCGGCGACGTGATCGCGAAGCTGATGGAATGGATCTGGCGCCTCATCTGATGCCATGAACCTTGACGGGAACCGGATCTGGCTTTATAGCCGCGCGCCATGATCAACGCTGCGACCATTCTGTTCGCCCGTCGCCGCCGCCGCTCTTTCGCGGTTTGGGCGGTCGATCGCGTTTGAGATCATCGTCTTTGCCGCTGGATCCGGTCCGCGGCATTCTCTCTCCTGTCAGCGCGATCTGATCCGGCGGCCCCCAAGGAGGCCCAGCAGGAGACCACGATGTACACGCCAGTCTTTTTCAAGCAGGACCGCGCCGCGAGCCTGAAATTCGCCGAGGAGCGCGGCTTCGGCACGATGTGCGCCTTCGACGGCCACAAGCCGGTTGCTTCCCCGCTGCCGTTCTATCTGACCTACGCCGCTGACGGCACGCCGCAGGCCGCCTTTCATGTGGCCCGTCAAAATCCGCTGCTAAAGCTCGCGGGCGGTGATGCGTCCTGGCTGCTCGCGGTCAACGGCCCCGATGCCTATGTATCGCCGGACTGGTACGTCTCGCCCGACCAGGTGCCGACCTGGCTCTACCAGTCGGTGCATCTCAGCGGGCCGGTACGGCTGCTGTCGGACGACGAGCTGGCGGTGCAGATCGATACGCTCAGCGACAAGTTCGAGAGTTGGCTGCTGCCGAAAAAGCCGTGGACATCAGGCAAGATGACGGCGGGGCGGCTGGAGACGATGAAGAAGGCGATCGTTGGGCTGGTGATGACGGTTGAGGAGGTCGAAGGCAGCTTCAAGCTGAACCAGCACAAATCGGATGCCGACTATACGGCGATCGCCAATGCGCTTGGCGCCGGCGACGCCGATGCGAAGCAGATCGCACATTTGATGCGGCAGGCCCGGCCGCAGCCTTTTGCAGACGATACGAACATGCTCGAAGGGAGCGCGCCATGAACCTCGCTGACACCACCAAAGCCCCGACCCCCGGCACGGCGAAAAAGCCGGCCACCGTCTTCGTCGACGGCGGCTCCGGCACCACCGGGCTCGGCATCAACGAGCGGCTGAAGCTCCAGGGCGACGTCGCGGTGAAGACCATCGCCGACGACAAGCGCAAGGACCCCGCGGCCAAGAAGGCGCTGATGGAGGAGGTGGATCTCGTCATCCTCTGTCTGCCCGACGATGCCGCCAGGGAGACGGTTGCTCTCGTGGACGGCATGGGCGCCTCGGCGCCGAAGGTGCTGGACGCTTCGACCGCCTACCGCGTGGCGCCCGACTGGGCCTATGGCTTTCCCGAGCTCACGCCCGATCAGGCCGGCAAGATCAAGGCCGCGAAAAAGGTCTCCAATCCCGGCTGCTATCCGACCGGCGCGATCGCCCTGCTGCGGCCGATCGTCGATGATGGCCTGCTGCCGCAGGATTATCCCGTCACCGTCAACGCCGTGAGCGGCTATTCCGGCGGCGGCAAGTCGATGATCGCGAGCTTCGAGGATGGCAGCGCGCCGTCCTTCGAGCTGTACGGTCTCGGCTTCGAGCACAAGCACCTGCCGGAGATGCAGCTCTACTCGAACCTGACGCGGCGGCCGATCTTCATTCCATCGGTCGGCAATTATCGGCAGGGCATGCTGGTCTCGGTGCCACTCCAACTCGACACGTTGCCCGGCAAGCCGGGCGGCGCCGACCTGCAAGCGGCGCTCGCCAAGCGATACACCGGCTCGAAATACGTCAAGGTGATGCCGCTTCAGAACGAGGCGACCAAGGGTGCTCGGCTGGAGCCGGAGGCGCTGAACGAGACCAATATGCTCGAGCTCTACGTCTTCGCCAGCGACAAATATCGCCAGGCGTTGCTGGTCGCCCGGCTCGACAATCTCGGCAAGGGCGCCTCGGGTGCAGCCGTGCAGAACATGCGGCTGATGCTGGGATTGCCGGAGGAGTAGGGCTGGGACCTATCCACCGTCATTGCGAGCCAACGGGTCCGCGCGAAGCGCGGCCCGATGACAGGCTCCGCGAAGCAATCCAGAGCTCCCACCGTGGAAATAGTCTGGATTGCTTCGTCGCAAAAGCTCCTCGCAATTGTGCATGTTCACTAATTCGCTGATTGGATCGCTCCAGCGGAGGACGATCCGATGCGCGACAACAGCTATGACCGGACGATTGAGCGCAACTATCTGCA